>NZ_JBJACT010000003.1:0-75027 GCF_044778005.1 Mesorhizobium sp. IMUNJ 23033 | reverse complement strand
GAAGAGATCGGCCGGCAGCGCCCGGCTGAGCTGTCCGGCGATGACACGGGTGTTGCCGCTCCGCGAAAAGAACGCCACCAGCGACTTGCCGTCCGAGCGGGGCGCCGCTCCGGTCTGCGTGACCGATGCGCTTCCGGCAGCGAGCGGCAGCAGCAGGGATGACATGAGGATTTTCCGCCTCGTCGGCTTTTGAGCATCGGTCATGGTGCAGATCCCGATCAGAGCCCGGTCATCTTGAGCGCGGCTTCGGGCAGGCGTTCGCCTTGGACCTCGATCTTCGCCAGGGCGTCGGCGAGTTCCTGCAGATCCTGCACGGTCAGCGTCACGTCGACCGCGCCAAGGTTCTCCTCAAGACGGTGACGTTTGGTGGTACCCGGAATCGGCACGATCCAGGGCTTCTGCGCGAGCAGCCAGGCGAGTGCGACCTGGGCGGGCGTCGCGCCTTTGTGCTCGGCCACGCCTTTCACGACATCGACCAGGGCCATGTTGGCCTTGCGCGCCTCCGGCGAGAAGCGTGGCACGTTGCGGAAGTCGGCCGGGTCGAACTTGGTATTCTCGTCGATCTTGCCGGTCAGGAACCCCGCGCCCAATGGGCTGAACGGCACGAAACCGATGCCAAGCTCGTCACAGACCGGCAACAATTCCGCTTCGACGCCCCGGTAGAATAGCGAGTACTCGTTCTGCACCGCTGTGACCGGCTGGACTGCGTGCGCGCGGCGGATGGTCTGGACGCCCGCTTCAGAAAGCCCCCAATTGTTGACCTTGCCCTGGGCGATCAGGTCCTTGATAGCGCCGGCGACGTCCTCGATCGGAACGTTCGGATCGACCCTGTGCTGGTAGAACAGGTCGATACGGTCGGTTTTCAAGCGCTTGAGGCTAGCGTCCGCGACACGCTTGATGTGCTCGGGCCGGCTGTTGGTACCGCCGGTGGGGCACCGGTCTCAAGATCGATATCAAACCCGAATTTTGTGGCAATGACGACCTGGTCGCGGATCGGCGAGAGCGCCTCGCCGAGGAGCTCCTCATTGGCGAAAGGCCCATAGGCCTCGGCCGTGTCGAACAGCGTCACGCCCCGCTCGTGCGCGAGGCGCACGAGCCCGATCATCTCCGCCTTGTTGGCTGGCGGCCCGTAAGCGGAGGTCATGCTCATGCAACCCAGGCCGACGGCGGAGACCTGCAGGTCTCCAAGTGTTCTAGTTTTCATGACGAACTTCCATGCGATCGTGGTGTGAGACTGTCGGCTCAGCTCTTTTCCGGCGCTTCGACGCCTGAATAGATCAGCACGGCGTCGGGAAGGCGCGCGCCCTGAACCTGGATTGCGCCGGCCGCGGCGTTGAGTTCCGCAAGCTCCTCGGGCGTGAACTGGACCGAAGCCGCGCCGATATTTTCGAGCAGGTGCGGCATCTGGGTCGTCCCGGGTATGGGAACGATCCACGGCTTCTGCGCCATCAGCCAGGCGAGCGCGATCTGCGCGGCAGTAGCTTGCTTGCGCTTGGCCCAGCTCTTGACCAGCTCGACGAGCGCCAGATTGTGTGGCAGGTTCTCCGCCGAGAACCGGCCCTCGATCTTGCGGATATCGCCCTCCGCGAACCGCGTCCTGGCGTCGATGGCACTGGTCAGGAAGCCTACGCCAAGTGGACTCCATGGGACGAAGCCGATGCCCAGTTCTTCGCAGAGCGGAAGCACTTCGCTTTCCGGCCCGCGCCATAGCATTGAGTATTCACTCTGGACGGCGGTGACCGGCAATGCGGCGTGGGCGCGGCGGAGGGTGTTCAGTCCCATCTCGGACAGCCCCCAGTGCGTGACCTTGCCCTGGTCCATGAGATCCTTGACAGCGCCGGCGACGTCTTCGATCGGCACGTCCGGGTCGACCCGATGCTGGTAGAGCAGGTCAACGCGATCGGTGCGCAGGCGCTTGAGCATGCCCTCGACCGCCAGCTTTATGCGGTCCGGTCGGCTGTTCAGCCCCGGGCGCCGCTCGCCCGTTTCCAGGTCGATGTTCCAACCAAACTTCGAGGTGATCACGACGCGGTCGCGAAACGGCGCTACTCCCTCGCCAAGGATCCGCTCGACCTCATGCGGGCCGTAGGCCTCGGCGGCGTCGAAGAAAGTGACACCTCGATCGAACGCGGTTCGGATAATATTGATCATCTCGGGTCGGGTCGGGATCGTCGTCTGATAGGTCCGGCTCATGTTCTGGACGCCGATGCCGAGGCTGGAGACTTCCAGCCAGCCCAGCTTCCGCCGCCCGCTCAGTGCCGCGGTGCTGTTGACGCCTGTCGCTTGAGCGCTCTCCTGGGCTGGCGCCTGAGAACCGCTGGCCAAGAGAAGCGGCGTCGCCGCGAAACTTCCCGCCGCGCCCAGAAAGCCACGGCGCCCCATCCTCAAAATCCCTTCATCTGCCATGCCTGGTCTCCTTCTCCGTTGATGCTGCGAAGAAGATAGGGGATGCGGCATCATGCGATAACCTGCTATAATCCGCATGAGCCTGTTAGCTGGACTAACAAATACATCATGCAGAATTTCAACGATCTCGCCGCATTTGCGACCGTCGCCCGGGAACGGAGCTTCACGCGTGCGGCAGCCAGGTTGGGGGTGTCGCCCTCGGCACTCAGTCAGACCATCCGCAACCTTGAGGAGCGGGTCGGGCTCAGGCTTCTGACCCGGACCACGCGCAGCGTGGCACCGACCGAAGCCGGTGATCGCCTTTTGCGCACCGTGGGCCCGAGGTTCGAGGAAATCGAGGCAGAACTGGCCACCTTGAACGCGCTGCGCGAGAAACCGGCCGGGACAGTCCGCATCACCACCGGTGAGCACCCGGCGATTTCCGTACTGCAGCCCGCCCTCAAGCGCTTCCTGCCGGACTATCCCGACGTCCAGGTTGAAATCATCGTCGACTACGGCCTGACGGATATCGTCGCCGAAGGCTATGATGCCGGCGTCCGCATGGGCGAGCAGGTGGCGAAGGACATGGTGGCAGTCCGTATCGGGCCGGACATTCGCATGGCCGTGGTCGGTTCGCGAGAATACTTCGAACGCTTCCCGGTTCCGCAAACCCCGCAGGACCTCACCGCGCACAAATGCATCAACATGCGGCTGCCGACTTACGGCGGGCTGTTCCCGTGGGGTCTCGAGAAAGACGGCCGCGAGGTGAAGGTGCGGGGCGACGGCCAGCTGGTCTTCAACAATCTTGGCATGCGCTTGAGTTCGGCGCTGGACGGGTTGGGGGTCGCCTACATGCCTGAGGACCAGGTGCTTCCGTACGTTGCGGAGGGGCGGCTTATCCGGGTGCTGGAGGAATGGTGCCCGTACTTCCCCGGCTATCATCTGTACTATCCAAGCCGGCGTCACACGTCGCCGGCTCTATCCCTATTGATAGACGTCCTGCGTCACCGGGGCAGCTGATCAAGTGCTGCGTTGTCCGGCTGCAGCCAATGCGTGCTGCGATCACGGCGCCTCGTTCAATTGGCTGCAATGTCAAAACATTCCGGTCCGATGTTACGGATATTAAGCCAAAGTTTACCGAACCGGCGCCATGGCTTGAACGCTGCCGGGTGTTCTCTCCAGTGTGTTTCGCGTATGGGGTGATGATGCGTATTGTCCGGGCGATTCCGCTTTTTCTGGCCACCTTGTTGGCTGTGCCCACTGCCAAGGCGGGCGAGGGCGCCTTCGGCTGGCTCTCCGGCGACTGGTACCTGACGCTCGGCGCCACGGGCCTGGTCGCGCCGGATTTCGAGGGCGGCAAAAAATACATGCTCAGCGCCCAGCCGATCATCTCGCTCGGCAAGGCCGGCCCCCAGGCTCGCTTCACCTCGCGCAACGACAACATCTCGCTGGCGCTGATCGACGATGGCAGCGTGCGGGCCGGCCTGACCGGAAAAATCCTGTTTTCCCGCGACAGCGACGATGAGCTGAAAGGCCTCGACCCCGTGCGCTGGGGTGGCGAGGCCGGCGGCTTCTTCGAATTCTATCCGCTGGACTGGGTACGCGCCCGAGCCGAGCTCAGGCACGGCATCCGCGCGCACAACGGCTTTGTCGCCGACATCGCCGCCGACGCCTTTTATGATGTAACGCCCACAGTCCGCATTTCGGGCGGGCCACGCATTTCCTTCGCCTCGGCGGACTATTTCGACGCATATTACGGCGTCAACGCCACGGAGGCGGCGGCGTCGGGCTTGAGCGAATACCATCCAGGCGGCGGTCTGAAGTCGACCGGTCTGGGCGGCGCGGTGACCTGGAAGGTGACCGAGCCGATGACGGCCAGCCTGTTCGGCGAATATTCGCGCCTGATGGGCCCGGCGGCCGATTCCAGCCTGGTCAAGGAGCGCGGCGACCGCAACCAGTTCACGGTCGGCGTGTCGACCACCTATCGCTTCGACTTTTCGATGTAGCGATTTGAACTGCGTGCTTTATTCCTGACGCCTAATCCGCTAAAAGCCCGGCCATGACGAGCTTTTCGCGCTTTTTTGCGATCGCGATACGAATTACGAGCCCGGTGTTCCGGGTGGCCTGAGAGCCGCCGGAGCCGCCGGGAATGTTGCGCGCGGCCTCTCGCGCTTTTCCAGATCATCAACGCATGTCGCCCAAAAGTGGGTCCGGTTTTGGGAAAACGATATGCGTCAAAGCGAAGACTTCAACGCCCGAGCTCCTTTTGCCGCCGGGCAGTGCACATGGCAGATCGATGACCGACACCCCAATGACCGATACCGCTGAAACGATCGACTATTCCAAGACGCTTTACCTGCCGCAGACGGATTTCCCGATGCGCGCCGGCTTGCCCGAAAAAGAGCCGCTGCTGGTCAAGCGCTGGCAGGACATGGACCTCTACACCAAGCTAAGGCAGGACGCCGCCGGCCGCACCAAATACGTGCTGCACGACGGCCCGCCCTATGCCAACGGCAACATCCATATCGGCCATGCGCTGAACAAGATCCTCAAGGACGTCATCACCCGCTCGTTCCAGATGCGCGGCTACGACTCGAACTATGTGCCCGGCTGGGACTGTCACGGCCTGCCGATCGAATGGAAGATCGAGGAGCAGTACCGCGCCAAGGGCAAGAACAAGGACGAGGTGCCGGTCAACGAATTCCGCAAGGAATGCCGGGAATTCGCCGCGCACTGGATCTCGGTGCAGGGCGGCGAGTTCCAGCGGCTCGGCGTCGTCGGTGACTTCAAGAACCCCTATACGACGATGGCTTTCCATGCCGAGGCGCGCATCGCCGGCGAATTGTTGAAGTTCGCCATGTCGGGCCAGCTCTACCGCGGCTCCAAGCCGGTGATGTGGAGCGTGGTCGAGCGCACCGCGCTGGCAGAGGCCGAGGTCGAATACCAGGACTACGAGAGCGACATGATCTGGGTGAAATTCCCGGTCGCAAGCCTTGCCCGCCCGGTCTCCGGCACTGAAGGTGAACAGCCGGCGGCATTGTCCGAATCCTCGCTGGACCTGCTCGAAGCCCATGTCGTGATCTGGACGACGACGCCCTGGACCATCCCAGGCAACCGCGCCGTCAGCTATTCGCCGCGCGTCGCCTATGGGCTCTATGAGGTCACGGCGGCGGAGAACGCGTTCGGCCCGCAGCCCGGCGAAAAGCTGATCTTTGCCGACGCACTCGGCGAAGACTCGGCGGCCAAGGCCAAGATCACCTTGAATCGCCTTCACAACGTCTCGGCCGATCAGCTTGAAAGCCTTACGCTTTCGCACCCCTTCAGGGGGCTTGGCGGCGGCTACGAATACCCCGTGCCGATGATCGCCGGCGAACATGTCACCGACGATGCCGGCACCGGCTTCGTGCACACCGCGCCCAGCCACGGCCGCGAGGACTTCGACGCCTGGACGGATGCGGTTGCCGAGCTGCTCAAGCGCGGCATCGACACGGCGATCCCGTTCCCTGTCGATGATGCCGGCTTCTTCACCAAGGACGCGCCGGGCTTCGGGCCGGACCGCGAGGGCGGTGCGGCGCGCGTCATCGACGACAATGGCAAGAAGGGCAACGCCAACCAGGCCGTCATCGATGAACTGATCAAGCGCAACGAGCTGTTCGCGCGCGGCCGGCTGAAGCACAGCTACCCGCATTCGTGGCGATCGAAGAAGCCGATCATCTTCCGCAACACGCCGCAATGGTTCGTCTATATGGACAAGGAACTCGGCGACGGCACGACGCTGCGCAGCCGTGCGCTGAAGGCGATCGACGACACGCGCTTTGTGCCGGCGGCCGGCCAGAACCGCATCCGCGCCATGATCGAGGAGCGCCCGGACTGGGTGCTGTCGCGCCAGCGCGCCTGGGGCGTGCCGATCGCCGTCTTCGCCGACGTGGACGGCAATGTGCTGAAGGACGAGGCGGTCAATCAGCGCATCATGGACGCTTTCGAGACGGAAGGCGCCGACGCCTGGTTCGCGGCCGGCGCCAAGGAGCGTTTCCTCGGCAATCACGATGCCGCGAAATGGCATCAGGTGATGGACATCCTCGACGTCTGGTTCGACTCGGGTTCGACCCATGTCTTCACACTCGAGGATCGCCCGGACCTGAAATGGCCGGCCGACGTCTATCTCGAAGGCTCCGACCAGCATCGCGGCTGGTTCCACTCCTCGCTGCTCGAAAGCTGCGGCACCAGGGGCAGGGCGCCCTACGACACCGTCGTCACCCATGGTTTCACCATGGATGAGGAAGGACGAAAGATGTCGAAGTCGCTCGGCAACACTGTCGTGCCGCAAGACGTCATCAAGCAGTCCGGCGCCGATATCTTGCGGCTCTGGGTGGTGACGACCGACTACTGGGAAGACCAGCGGCTCGGCAAGAACGTGCTGCAGACCAACATCGACGCCTACCGCAAGCTCAGGAACACCATCCGCTGGATGCTGGGTACGCTCGCCCATGACGATGGCGAGGAGGTGCCGTTGGAGAAGATGCCGGAGCTGGAGCGGCTTATGCTGCACCGGCTGGCCGAACTGGATGAAGTGGTGCGCCAGGGCTACGACGCCTTCGAGTTCAAGCGCATCACCCGCACGCTGCTCGACTTCATGGTGGTCGAACTGTCGGCCTTCTATTTCGACATCCGCAAGGACGCGCTTTATTGCGACGCGCCATCCAGTGTGAAGCGGAAGGCCTCGGTACAGGTCGTGCGCCATTTGTTTGACTGCCTGGTCAAATGGCTGGCGCCGATGCTGCCCTTCACCATGGAGGAGGCCTGGCTCGACCGTCACCCCGACGCCGTTTCGGTGCATCTCGACCAGTTCCCGCAGATCCCGGAGACCTGGGGGAACGAGCCGCTGGCAGAAAAATGGCGCAAGGTAAGGCAGGTTCGCCGCGTCGTCACCGGCGCGCTCGAGATCGCGCGTGCCCAGAAGGTCATAGGTTCCTCGCTCGAGGCGGTGCCAGTCGTCACAATCGACGATGCGACGCTCGAAGCGGCGATATCGGACGTCGACATGGCCGAGATGGCGATCACCAGCGACCTCGTCATTACCCATGGCAAAGCGACTGACGGGGCTTTTACGCTGGACGACGTCAAGGGTGTCGCCGTGGTGGTGGAGAAGGCCGAGGACCGTGGCTTGGTCAAATGCGCCCGTTCCTGGCGCTACACCGCCGATGTCGGGCAGGACCAGGCATTCCCAGATGTCTCGGCGCGCGATGCGGCTGTCCTGCATGAGCTGAAGGCGCTCGGGCGTTTATGATGCATGTCGCCCAAAAGTGTGTAGCGGTTTTGGGAAAAACGACATGCACCATCAAATATAAGCCGGTGCACAAATGCCACGCCGGGCGGTCCTTTGCCGCCCGTGCGTTGCCCTTAACGAGCGGTTGAGATAAACACGCGAAACTCCGGACGACAAATTGTCGCCGGATTTCCGTCGCAAGTGCTTGAGTGATGGGGACCGGACCTTTGGCCGGCGGCGATCGAGAGGCTGTCTAAGTGGGACTTTTTGGCATGACCGAGAGAACTTACGCGCGCGTTGCGCTGCTAGCGCCGCTTGTCGTATCAGGCCTCGCTCTGTCCGGCTGCATGGGCTCGCCCACCTACGGAACCGACAAGACCGCGGGCGAGCAGCTTGCCGGCGACCTGTCCAGCGCCTTTTCGATCTCGCCGAAGCGGGGTGAAAAGATCGACTACAAGCCGCGTCCTGAGCTGGTGAAGCCGGCACCGGGACAGAAGGAAAACCTGCCGCCGCCGCAGGAGAGCATCGAGACGGCGAGTGCCGACTGGCCCGAATCGCCCGAGGCGCGCCGCGCCCGCCTGCGTGCCGACGCCACCGCCCACCAGGACGATCCGGCCTACCAGTCGCAGATCGTCGACGACGTGCAGACCGATCCGGTAGCGGTGAAGAAGGCCATGGCGGATTCGGCCTCCAGCCACCCGCCGCGCTGGTCGCCGGCGGATTCGGACAAAGGCCGCGCCGCCGAGATCCAGCGCCGTGTGGCCGAAGGCAAGCAGGGCGATCCCAACACCCGCAAATATCTGAGCGAGCCGCCTCTGGACTATCGCGTCGCCGCCTCCACCGCGCCGCAGGGCGATATCGGCGAAGACGAATACAAGAAGGAACGCCGCCTCAAGAAGGAGGCGGCCGCCAAGAGCAAGTCCGGCGGCATGTTCGACTGGCTGCCGTGGTGAGAGCCTAGAGCCTAGCCAAAAGCCCAGAGCCTCTAGGTTTCGCGTCGCCCCCTGAAAAAGTCCTTCAGCAGCAAGGCCGCATCGTTTTCGGCCATGCCTGGATAGATGTCGGGCGTGTGGTGGCAAGTGGGCGACGCAAAGAAGCGCACGCCGTTGACCACGGCGCCGCCCTTTTCGTCGGCAGCGCCGAAATAAAGCCGGCGCAGCCTGGCGAAGGAGATGGCGCCGGCACACATGGCGCAAGGTTCCAGCGTCACATAGAGATCGTGACCGGTCAGCCGCTCGCTGGAGAGCTTGCGGCAAGCCTCGCGGATCGCCAGCATCTCGGCGTGCGCCGTCGGGTCGGCATGCTCACGGGTGCGGTTGCCGGCGCTGGCAACGACCGTGTCGCCGCTGGCGATGACCGCGCCGACCGGCACTTCGCCGCGCGAGGCGGCTGCTTCGGCCTCCCTTAACGCCAGCGCCATGAAATCCGGCCGCTTCACGCGGGTTTCCATCCCGATTATCTCCTCGCCACTCAGGCGTGATCCTGTTATTGAGCGCATAACCTCGAAAATCGGACTCGGTTTTCGGAAATGATCATGCGCCAAATCAAAAGTGCTACAGCGTCCTTTGCGCGCCCGAAAGGATGCGCCACGCTGTAGCAGCGCAAACAGGCAAAGGCCACATGGACGACAACGACAAGAAATTCCGGCCCAAAAAGGGTACGGGCAAAAGCGGCCCGAGAGCCGCGGCGCCGCGCGGCCGCGACGGTGCCGCCGGCAAGGGCGGCAAGCCGTCCTTCGGTGCCAAGAAACCTTACGCGCCGCGTGGCGATCGGCCGATGGCCGCCGAAGGCGAACGTCCGAAGCGCGATTTCAAAAGTGGCGACCGGCCGTTCAGCAAGGGTCCGCGCCCCGAAGGCAAGCCCTATGAGAAGCGCGAGGGGCCGCGCAAGCCCTACGCGCCGCGCGGCGACCGGCCGATGGCCGCCGAAGGCGAACGTCCGAAGCGCGATTTCAAAAGTGGCGACCGGCCGTTCAGCAAGGGGCCGCGCCCCGAAGGCAAGCCCTATGAGAAGCGCGAAGGCCCGCGCAAGCCCTACGCGCCACGTGGCGATCGGCCGATCGCCGCCGAAGGCGAACGTCCGAAACGCGATTTCAAAAGCGGCGAGCGGCCGTTCAGCAAGGGGCCACGCCCCGAAGGCAAGCCTTATGAAAAGCGCGAAGGTCCTCGCAAGCCCTACGCGCCGCGTGGCGACCGGCCGATGGCCAGCGAGGCCGAGGGCGGCGAGCGTCGATTCGAGCGCCCGAGTTTCGGCGATCGTCCAAAGCGCGATTTCAGCGACCGCCCAAAGCGCGACTTCGCCGATCGGCCGAAGCGCGATTTCGGCGGCGATCGGTCGCGCGGGTCGCGCACTGGCTCGTCGGGTGGCGGCTTCAAGCCGCGCCCGCGTCCCGCCGAGGCGGCGGAGGAAGCCGGCGAGCGCATCGCCAAGCGGCTGGCCCGTGCCGGCCTTGCCTCTCGCCGTGACGCCGAGGAGCTGATCGCGGCCGGGCGCGTCAAGGTCAATGGCCGGGCTCTGACCTCGCCGGCCTTCAACGTCATGCCCGGCGACATCATCCATCTCGACGGAATGGAGATCCCGCCGATCGAGCGCACCAGGCTGTTCCTGTTCCACAAGCCGGCCGGCGTCGTCACCACCAACCGCGACCCCGAGGGGCGCAAGACCGTGTTCGACGTGCTGCCGGCCGACCTGCCCAGGCTGATGACCATCGGCCGCCTCGACATCAACACCGAAGGCCTGCTGCTGCTGACCAATGATGGCGGCCTGTCGCGGGTGCTCGAACTGCCCGCCACCGGCTGGCTGCGGCGCTACCGCGTGCGCGTCCACGGCAAGGTCGAGGAAAGCGTGCTCGCCGGTCTGCGCGAAGGCATCGCCGTCGACGGCGTCTTTTACGGCGCCATCGAGGCGAGCCTCGACCGCGAGCAGGGCTCGAACGCCTGGCTGACCATCGGATTGCGCGAAGGCAAGAACCGCGAGGTAAAAAACATCCTCGGTTCGCTCGGCCTCGACGTGACCCGGCTGATCCGCATTTCCTACGGTCCGTTCCAGCTCGAGGACCTGCCGGAGGGCCATGTGCTGGAGATCAAGGGCCGCGTGCTGCGCGACCAGCTCGGCGAGCGCCTGGTCGAAGAGTCGGGTGCCAATTTCGACGCCGAGATCACAAAACCATTTTCCAACAAGCCGGTGCGGCGGACCGAGCCGCGCCCGGAGGAGGTCGAGCGGCCGAAATTTGCGCGCGACGGCGTTGATCGACGCCCGATCGGCGAGGGCGGGTTGATCAAGAACCGCAAGCGCCGCGAAGGCAGCCGCGACGAGGCGCTGGGCAAGCTGTCGACAAGTCCCGACAGAGGCTCCGGGCCGGAAAAGAGCTTTGGCGAGCGCGGCCCCAGGCCCGAGCGTGGCTTTGGCGACAAACCGCGTGGCGGCTTCGACGACAAATCCCGTGGCGGCTTTGGCGACAGGCCTCGCGGTGCATTTGGAGGCAAGCCGGGGGGCGGCAAGAAATCAGAACGCGAGCAGCGGCCGATCGAGCCGCCGGGCCAGCGCAAGGCCAATGTCTGGATGGCGCCGGGTTCGCGTCCGATCGGCAAGGGCAGGGCGGAAGCCGATGCCGCCAAGGCGGCAGAGGCCAAGGCGCGCAAGGCCTCGTTCAAGCCGTCCTATGGCAAACCGGCTGGCGCAAAGCCGTTCGGCAAGCCACGTGGCGAGCGTCCGGACGGCGGCAAGGGCGGTGACCGGCCGCGCGGCGGTGCCAAGGGTCCCAGAACGAGATGAGGCCCAGACTTAAATGAGAATCGTCGGTGGTGAGTTTCGCGGGCGTCCGCTGGCGACGCCGCGCGATCATGCCATCCGACCGACCACCGACCGCACCCGCGAGGCGGTGTTCAACGTGCTGGCGCACCGCTTTGCCGACAAGCTCGCAGGCGCGCGCGTGCTCGACCTTTTCGCCGGCACCGGCGCACTCGGCCTCGAGGCGCTGTCGCGCGGTGCGTCCTACGGCGTCTTCATCGAGGAATCGGCCGAAGGGCGCGGCCTGATCCGCACCAATGTCGAGACCTTTGGGCTCACCGGCCGCACCAAGATTTTCCGCCGCGACGCCACGGCTTTGGGGGAGGCGGGCACGCTTTCGGCTTTCGGCCTGGTCTTCGCCGATCCCCCCTACGGCAAGGGCCTTGGCGAACGCGCGCTCCGCTCGGCCAAGGCGGGCGGCTGGCTTTTGCCTGGCGCGCTCTGTGTGATCGAGGAGGTGGCATCGGCACCCTTCGAGCCAGGGCCAGGGTTCGCGGTGGTCGACGAGCGTGGCTATGGCGAAACGGTGATCCGGTTCATCGAGGCTGGGTGAGTGAAGCTCCCCCTTCTCCCACAAGGGGAAAAGGAAGAGGCGCCGCCTCGAAAATGACGAACAATTCACTTTGCCTCGTCCATGAACCCCGCCTATCGTCCCGCCATGATAACCGGGCCATCGATGACACCTCATACTGAATGGCTGCGGAGCGCGGTGCTCGCCACCGCGCTGGCCCTGGCCGGTCCCGCGCTCGCTGCCGACGATGGCAAGGTCACCAATTTCCTGCTTAACAACGGCATGGAGGTGGTCGTCATTCCGGATCACCGCGCCCCGATTGTCACCCATATGGTGTGGTACAAGATCGGCAGCGCCGATGAGCCGCCCGGCAAATCGGGCATCGCGCATTTCTTCGAGCATTTGATGTTCAAGGCGACGACCAACCACGCCGCCGGCGAGTTCGACCGTGCCATCTCGGCCATCGGCGGCTCCAACAACGCCTTCACCTCTTACGACTACACCGCCTTCCACGAGACGGTGGCGCCGTCGGCGCTTGGCGAGATGATGAGCTTCGAGGCCGACCGCATGCGCAACCTCATCCTCACCGACGATGTCATCAAGACCGAGCGCGATGTCATCCTGGAAGAGCGCCGCTCGCGCATCGACAGCAGCCCGCAGGCGGTGCTCGACGAGGAGGTCGACGCCACGCTGTGGCAGAACCAGCCCTACCGCATTCCGGTGATCGGCTGGATGCAGGAGATGGAAAAGCTGAACCGTACCGACGCCATCGCCTTCTATGACAAATACTACCGGCCCAACAACGCCGTGCTGATCGTCGCCGGCGATGTCGAGCCGGACATGGTGAAGGCGCTGGCCGAAAAGACCTACGGCAAGGTCGCGCGGGGCCCGGACCTGCCGCCGCGCATCCGCCCGGTCGAGCCGGAGCAGAACACCAAGCGCACGGTGACGCTGGCCGATGCGCGCGTTTCCGTGCCGAGCTTTTCGACGCAATGGGTGGTGCCGTCCTATCGCACCGCGCAGCCTGGCGAGGCCGAGGCGCTCGATCTGCTGGCCGAGATCCTTGGCGGGGGCAACCGCAGCCGGCTCTACCAGCAGCTTGTAGTAAAGCAGGGCATCGCCGGGGAAGCCGGCGCCTGGTTCCAGGGCACCATGCTCGACGCCACCAACTTCACCGTCTACGGCTCGCCGCGCGGCGACGCCAAGCTCAGCGATGTCGAGGCGGCGGTCGATGCCGAGATCGCCCGCATCGCCAAGGACGGCGTCACGCCGGACGAGTTGGAGAAGGCCAAGGACCGCTATGTCCGCTCGGTGATCTTCGCCCGCGACAAGCAGGACGACATGGCCAACATGTATGGCTCGACGCTCGCCACCGGCGGCAATGTCAAGGATATCGAGGAATGGCCGGACCGCATCCGCAAGGTCAGCGCCGACGAGGTCAAGGCGGTGGCAGTGCGCTATCTGGTGCTGGACCATTCGACGACCGGGTATCTCTTGCCGCAGCAACAGGCGGGGAATTGATTTGATGACGAGCATGAGCACCACGTGGATGCGCGCCTTTCCTTCTCCCACAAGGGGAGAAGGAAGAGCGCTGAACGCCCTCTCCACTCTGCTCCTCTCCGTCCTTTTCCTCATCTTGCCGGCTCTGGCCGCGCGGGCGATGGACATCCAGGAAGTCAAATCGCCCAAGGGCATCACGGCCTGGCTGGTCGAGGACCATTCGGTGCCGATCGTCACTATCCGCTTCGTCTTCGACGGCGGGCCCACACAGGATCCGGCCGGCAAGGAAGGGCTCGCCAATCTGATGACCGGCCTGTTCGACGAGGGCGCCGGCGACTTTGACAGCGAGGCCTTCCAGGTGAAGCTCGACGATGCAGGCGCCGAAATGGGTTTCGATGCGCAGCGCGACGGCACCTATGGCTCGATGCGCATGCTTTCCGAACAGAAGGACGCCGCCTTCGACCTTTTGACGCTCGCGGTCAACAGGCCGCGCTTCGACCAGGCGCCGATCGACCGCATCCGCGCCCAGATCCTGTCCGGCATCATCGCCAATGAGCGCGACCCCAACGCCATCGCCCAGCGCAAATGGCTGCGCGCGATCTATGGCGAGCATCCCTATGCCCGGCCGGACGAGGGCACCACGCAGAGCATCGCCACCATCACGCCCGACGATATCAGGGCTTTCTACAAGGCCAGTTTCGCCCGCGACGGCCTGCATGTCGCCGTGGTCGGCGACATCGATGCCGCGACTTTGAAAGGCAAGCTCGACCAGGTCTTCGGCGACCTGCCGCAAAAACAGACGCTTGCCCCGGTCGCCGACACCGCCCTGAAACTCGGCCAGCAGGTGGAGGTGAATTACGACCTGCCGCAGACCTCGCTGCAGCTCGCTTTTCCCGGCGTGCAGCGCAACGCGCCGGATTTCTTCGCCGCGGTCCTGATGAACGAGATCCTCGGCGGCGGCACCTTCACTTCGCGCCTCTACGATGAGGTGCGCGAAAAGCGGGGGCTGGCCTATGGCGTCGATTCCAGCCTCGTCGACCACCAGCATTCCAACGCGCTGATCGTCACCACGGCGACGCGTTCGGACCGCGCCACCGAGACGCTCGGCATTGTGCGTGACGTGTTGAAGAAGATGGTAGAGGAGGGGCCGACCGAGGCCGAACTGGAGGCGACCAAGAAATACATGATCGGCGCCTATGCCATCAACAATCTGGATTCCTCCAGCGCCATCGCCGCGACACTTGTGGAACTCCAGCTGGACAAGCTCGGCATCGACTACATGCAGCGCCGCGCGGCGCTGATCGATGCGGTGACGCTCGATCAGGTCAAGGCGGCGGCGAAGAAGCTGCTGTCGGCCGAGCCGGCAATCATGATTGTCGGGCCGGCTTTGGGAGGCAAGGGATGACCCCCACCTTCGGTGTTGCCTTTGGCGGTGGCGGCGCGCGCGGGCTGGCGCATATCCATGCCATTGAGGCGCTGGACGAGCTCGGCATCAAGCCGGTCGCCATCGCCGGCTCCTCGATCGGAGCCATCATGGGCGCCGGCATGGCCTCGGGCATGGCCGGCAAGGATATCCACGATTATGGCCGCTCGATCCTCAGCCGCCGCGCCGAGGTGGCGACGCGCATGTGGCGGGCGCGCCCGGGCACCCTCGCCGAGGCGATGCAGGGCGGCATCCGCGTCAGCCAGTTCAACATCGAGCGCATCCTGAAAGCCTTCCTGCCCGACGCCATCCCCGAAACCTTTGCCGAGCTGAAGATCCCGCTGCAAGTAACGGCGACCGACTATTTCGGCCACAAGCTCGCCGTGTTCGACGATGGCGACCTGCATTCGGCATTGGCAGCTTCGGCCGCCATCCCTGCCGTGTTCCGCCCGGTGACGCGTGACGGAAGGGTGCTGATCGACGGCGGTATCTACAATCCGGTGCCATTCGATCTCATCGAAAAGGCTGCTGACATCATCATCGCCATCGACGTCGTCGGCGCGCCGAGCGAGATCGAGCGCAAGCATCCGACCACGGTCGACCTGATGTTCGGCGCCACGCAATTGATGATGCAGTCGATCATCGCCAACAAGCTGAAGCAGTGCCCGCCCGACATTCTGGTCCGCCCGGCGGTGTCGAAATACCGCGTGCTCGACTTCATGAAGATCGACGCTCTGATGAACGAAACCGTCGATATCAAGGACGAGCTGAAGCGCGAGATCGAGAAGGTGGTGGAGGGGCGGTCGCGCGACGACAAGCCGAAGCCCAACAGGCGCGCTGCCCGAACGTGATGCCGGCGGATTACGGCTCGATCGAACGGTTCAGGACCAGCGCCCCGGCGTGGCTCTCGCACGCCGCTGCCTGTGGCATTTGCCGCACGCCCGGACAGATCGCCGCCAGGCCTTCCATCGTCAGCACGTCCGGGATCCTCGTGCGGCTGACGCACAGCGCGCCGTCCACCCCCCACGCGGCTTCGAACGCCATACCCGGCGCGGCCTCGTCCTGCTGTATGCCGTTCCTGTCGTAGATGACGATCGGCGTGCCGTTGCGCGTATGGCCGATACCGTCGCCGCAATAATCGGCGCGGATCATGCGGGTGCATGCCTGATGATGATCCCAGAGCGGCGTTCCATCCAGCAATTTCTCCCAGGGCCGATAGCCGAATCGCGCGCATTTGGCCTGGGCGCCGCCGGTGCAGGTAATGCTGAAGGCCGTGTCGGACGGCACATGGCGGCCGTCCTGCGTCCAGGTGCCGGCGAGCGGGAAACCCATGCGCCGGCCTTCGATGTCGGGTTCGCAGATGTTGCGCCACCCGCCTGTCGCCGCGTCGCGGGTCGACATGGTGTAGAGCATGATCGCGCCATCCGGGTTCCTCGGATCGGTCTCGACCGCATCGATGCGCAGCGGCATCCGGTCCTTTCCGTCACCGAGCGTCAGAATGGCGCCGACGAGATCGTCTTGAGGGACTATGTGGCCGTCTCCGGTCGTCACCTCGAACCTCGTGCCGATCACGGAGATCGAGCGGATCGCCTGTCCGGTTCCCGCCGCGACCGGTGGCGCCACGGCAATGCTGAAAATGGCCGAGACGGCCGCGATGGTTGAATAGCGGCCAACATTGGCGAGGCGGGTTCTGTGGGGTGACATTGTTGGCTCCTGCCGGCATGTCTTGCGAGCGCCGTTGGTGAGGCGCGGTGTTTTTCGGCGACTGACGAAGGAACGGAAGGCGCGAAGCCATCCGTTCCATTGTCAAAGGACTCTTGGACTCTAACGCCGCGGCGTAGGGGTCGGCCGGTCACGTCCGACTCCAGCGCCGCCGCCAGTGCCGTGCTGGCTGGACGGCAGGCCGTTGCTTTTCTTGCCGGCGATCGAGTGCTGGACATTGCCCTTCTGGACAGCCGGCAGATTGCGGTCGTTCGGGTCGATAATGGAACCGCCGCGGTGCTGGACAGCCGGCAGATTGCGATCGTTGGGATCGACGACGGAGCCGCCGGCCGGAGCAAGGCTTTTCGCAAGAACGATGCCGTCGGCTTGCACGCCGTTCAGCGCACGCACTCCGAGGCCATGCGTGAAAATCGCGTTGCTGGTCAGCGAATTGCTCGTAAGCGAATTACTGGTCAGCGAGTTGGTCTTCAGGCCGTTCAGCGATTTGCCATTCGAGCCTTCTGGGCCCGCGGCGCTGGCCGGGGTGACGAGGCAGGCCATTGCCGAGGCAGCGGCCAGGTAAGTCTTGAGGCGATTCATCGTGATTTCCTTTGTCGTTTTCAGCGGAGCCTTCCCGCCGGGTGCGCTCCATGGCGCGGTTTCTCGCTGCCGGCTGTTTCAGGCGAATGCCGAATTCGGCCGTTTTGTTTCGATTGTTGCGATCGCCCCGGGACCGAACGTCCGCCCGTTATCCGCAAACGATGACAATGGAGGCGCGCGAGCCGCGCAACGACACAAACGAAACCTTCCGACGGCAAATCGGCAAATCCGAGCAACATCGCTGCGTCATCGGTGGCGCCAGAACGGGGAGATTCTGGCGATGCAAGCTTTGCAGAAAACCAATGGCGGATCGGATGGCGACGCGGCGGCTGTCCGCACGGCACATCTGGCTGTCCTGGCGGGCACGCCCGGCCTGCTGCTGACGGCCTACGCGGCCGCCACGTCCACCTCGCTGACCATCCGCGCCGATCTCGCTCTGACGCTGATGGACATGCTGGTGCTGGTCGTTGTCGCGGTCGTGGCTGGCGGCAGGAAATCGGGCATCGGCAAGCGCCGGGCGGCCCTGGCGGAAACACTCGCCAATGCGCTTGCTGCCTCCGGCATGTGCCTTTCCATGGCTGTCGTCGCCGGCATCGCGGTCCAGCGCATTACGGCCGGCGGCGTCGAACCGCACGGCTCCGGCGTGGTCCTCGCCATGAACCTCAATCTCGTCTACGCCGCGATCAATTTCTGGATCCTGCGGCGCTGGAAGGCCCGCAACGCCCTTGCTGCATCCGCACTGGCGCGCGCGCAGATATGCCTGTTCTCCGACAAGCTCTCGTCGAACCTCTTGATCGCCGCATCGCTGGCAACAGCCATGGTCTGGGAAGGTACGGTGATTGCCCGTTTCGTCGATCCGGTCGCCGGGCTGTTGATCGCGACCGCAACCGCGCGCTGGACCATTCCCGTCGTGCGCGACACCGCGCGCAGCCTGCGCAGGGAAGTTCGCAAGCGGGTGGGACGGCGTGAGGCACTGCAACAGACGTCTGCACCAGGTCGCAAGTCGCAGCTCTAGCGGCTTCGCGCCTCATCGCGGGCGGGCTCGAAGACATAGCCTTCGCCGCGCACCGTCACCAGGACGGCCGGCGCCTCGGGTTCGGCCTCGACCTTCTTGCGCAATCGCGTGATGCGGATGTCGATGCTGCGGTCGCCCGGCTCGAGGTCGCGGTTGTGCGCCAGCCTGCAAAGCTGGTCGCGGGACAGGATCTGCCTTGGGTGGCGCGCGAACACGCAGAGCAGGTCGAATTCCATCGGCGTCAGCTCCACGTCGGCGCCGTCCGGATCGACCATCGTGCGGCCATCCATGTCGAGCACGCAGCGGCCGAAGCGGATGCGGTTTGCCGGCGCCTGCTCTTCCTCGCCCAAGCGCCTTATAACGCTTCTGACCCGCGCCAGAAGTTCACGCGGTTCGAAGGGTTTGGCCATATAGTCGTCGGCGCCGGCGGCGAGGCCTTCGAGCCGGTGCGGCAGGTCTCCGACGGCGGTCAGCATCAGGATCCCAATGCGGCTCCGTCCGGTGATTTCGCGAGCGAGATCGTAGCCGCTTTCGCCGATGAGATTGACGTCAAGAATGACCAGATCGGGGCTGAAGCGGTCGAGTTCGGCGCGCATGCCGGCTCCATCCGCGACGGCGCGGACGTCGAAGCCATGCACCGGCAGGTAGTCGCACAGCATCTCGCGCAGGGGCGCTTCGTCGTCGACGATGAGCAATTTCTGCCTGGTCATGGCTTGGCCTCTTCCATTGCGCTGAGGCGTTCCGTCACCAGCCTGCGAAAGCTTTGCGGATCGAGCGGCTTTTCGACCACGGGCGCGCCCGTCTCGCCGATGAAGCGATCGATCTCGGGGGCCAGCGTATCGCCGGTCACGAACAGCAGGCGGCCGGCGAGCCCCGGGCGCACCCCCTCCAAGGCGCGATAGAGGCCGGGCCCGTCGAGGCCGGGCATGCGTATGTCGCTGATCAAGAGGTCGACCCTTTCGTGGCGCACGGCCCTCAGGGCGGCATGCGCGTCGTCGGCGATGGTCACCTCGTGGCCATCGCGCCTGAGCAGTTCGGCGATCATCGCGGCAATATCGGCATCGTCGTCGACCACCAGAATGCGCGCGGCCGATGGCGCGGGCGGCGCCTTGCCGGCCGTCGCGGGCGCTGAAACCGTCTCGGCCTTGCCGCTCGGCAGCCGGATCGTGAAGCGCGCCCCGCCGCCCTCGGTCGAATCCAGCTCTATGCTGCCGTCATGGGCGGTTACGATGCCATGGCAGACGGACAGGCCGACGCCGGTGCCTTCGCCGGCCGATTTGGTCGTGTAGAAAGGCTCGAAGGCGCGCGCCCGCACAGTCTCCGCCATGCCCGGGCCGTTGTCGGCCACCACGATCTCGACGATGCCGTCTTGCCCGGTGGTTATGATCGTCAGCCGCCGCGGATGCGGCACCTGCAGCAAGGCCTGCTGTGCGTTCACCGCCAGATTGGTGATGACCTGATGCAGCTGGTCGCGGTCGCCCCAGATATTGGCAAGCCCATCCTCCAGTTCGGTGCGGACCTCGATCCCGGCCGAGCGCAGGCTGTAGGCGGCGAGTTCCAGCGAGGCGATGACGACCTCGTTGATGTCGACGGCGCCTCTCGTCGGCGGCTTCTTGCGCGCCATGGCCAGGAACGTGCGCACGATCCGCGAGCATCGTTCGGCCGCCGCGTGGATCTTGTCGGCGCGGCCCACTGTCGCGCTGTCGGTCGAAAACTCCTTCAGCATCGAGCTGTAGCCGATGACGACCGACAGCGGATTGTTGAGCTCATGCGCTACGCCCGCCAGCAGCGAACCAAGCGCGGAGAGCTTCTCGGACTGATAGAGCGTCTCGCGCTGGCGGGCGATTTCGGCTTCGGCTTCGCGCTGACGCGTGATGTCTGTGACGGCGGCAAGCATGGCCGGCCGGCCGCCGCGCGTGATCAGACGCGCCGAAACCAGCGTGTCGATCCTCGTCCCTTGCATGGTGGTCATGCCGGCCTCGAATGCGTCGACGAGGCCGTCGCGCAGCAGAAGCCGCATAAGATCGTCGCGCCGGGCGCGGCTTTCCCAGGTCGATATCGCCTCCGCGCCGACCTGGCCGATCTCGACGCCAAGTATCTTGCGCGCCGGCTCGTTGACGAACAGGATCTCGGGCCCGTCGATTGCCGAGATGGTGATCGGCAACGGCACGCCCTCGGCGATGGCGCGGAACTGCGCATCCCCTTCTCTCGACAATTTCTCTGCTTCAAGTCGCGCCTGTTCGGCGAAGACGCGGTCGGAGATGTCGCGGCCGACGGACTGCACCTCGATCAGGCGGCCTTCGCCATCGAAGATGCCGTGATCGTTCCAGGCCAGCCATCGGCTCACGCCATCGGGCATTGCGTTGAGAAGTTCTATGCTGGCATCCGGCGCCTGCGGGGTGAGGCGGCCGAGATGCTCGACGAACCGGCGCCGTTCGTCCGGGGGAAGCACGTCGAGTTCGCACCAGGATGGGCTGAGAAGCTGTTCCCGTGTCATCCGGCATGCCCGGCAATAGGCATCGTTGACGAAGGTCAGGTAGCCGTCCGGCGACATGCGGACGACGAACTCGGTCTGCAGTTCGACCACGCTGCGGTAGCGTTGCTCGCTGGCCTCCAGCGCCTCTAGGGCGCGTTTCTCCTCGGTGACGTCCCGCCCGACGGACTGGATTTCGGTGAGCTTGCCGTTTTCGTCGAAAATGCCGCGATCGGTCCAGGCTGCCCAGGTCGAGCCTCGCATTGGCCGTTCCACCTTCAATTCGATGGTTGCGACCGGGTTGTCCGGGGTGAGACGCGCCACATGGGCGAGAAACCGCGTGCGCTCGGCCTGCGTCAACTGGTCGAGGTCGCACCAGGCCGGATCGAGCAGTTTTTCACGCGGCATCTCGCAGTAGCGGCAATACGCTTCGTTGACGAAGGTCAGATGGCCGTTGGGCAGCATGCGCATGACGAATTCGGTCTGCGTTTCGACGACGCTGCGGTAGCGCTGTTCGCTGGCCTCCAATGCCTCGCGGGTCCGTCTTTGCTCGGCGTCCTCGGCGACGCCCGAAGCTCTGCCTGCCTGCTCAGAGCCATCGCCGGCGAAGCGCTCATCGCCGGCGTCCGGGCGTGAAAATTCGCGCAGGAGTATCCGGTGCGTTGCGAACAGGAAGGCCAGCAGGCCGGCCAGGATGATCGCGTAGGGAACAAGCGAGGCTTGCCGGCTGTGGAACTGATGCAGGCCGAGGCCGGCGACAAGCAAAACCAGAGGCAGGGCGGCCATGGCGAACGCGAAGTGCCGGGACAGGGGCGGATTCGAGGAGGTCGGCAAGGCGGGATCTCCACTGATGGATGCGCCGGTCGCGATGCTGCTGCTCCCGCGTGGCCAGTGGACTGAACGGCTCCCGACCTGTCAAGTCGGCCATCTCAAGCGGTGCCAAGGCATTGCTCCCTCTTTCATTGTGCTGTCCGATAAGCTGGCGCGGCCAGGTTTCACGACGATGCCGTGCGCCGGCTTTCTCGACGGTCCTTGTTTCAGTTGTGTCGATCAGCCGGGAATTGCCGCCAAGGCAGGGTGCGGTTGACCCCGGGCGAATGCTCTGTACGTTTCCGGTGGTGGCTCGCGGCATCGGGGGAACGCATGGCCGACATCATTGTCGTGGACGACGAGACCGACGTGGCGTTCATGATCGCCGACTATCTGCAGGCTAAAGGCCACAGTGTCCGTACTGCATCCGGCGGCGCCGAACTGCGCGAGGCGATCACGGCGGCGAAGGCCGACCTTGTCGTTCTCGACCTCAACATGCCCGGCGAGAACGGCTTCAGCCTCGCCCGCTGGCTGCGCGAGCATCACGATGCGGGCATCGTCATGCTGACCAGCGCCGATTCGGTCTTCGACAAGGTGGCGGGCCTCGAGGTCGGCGCCGACGATTATCTCGTAAAACCCTTCGCGCCGACCGAGCTGGAGGCACGCATCGCCGCGGTGCTGCGCAGGCGCAGGCCGAAGGCGGCTGATAGCGCCGATTCCTTGCCGGCCGGGCATTTCGCCTTCGGCGCCTATATCTTCGATGCAAACGCGCGGACGCTGAGCGACGCCGAGGGCAGGGCCATGTCGCTGACGCCGATGGAGCTCGACCTGGTTGCGGCTTTCGCCACGCGGCCCGGCCAGGTCATCGGTCGCGACGAACTGCTCGACCTTGCACCGCCGAGGGGCGACGAGCCGTTCGACCGCAGCATCGACAGCCGCATAACCCGGCTGCGTCGCCGGACCGAGAAGGACCCGGCCAAGCCGGAACTGATCAAGACGATCCGCGGCGTGGGGTATTTGTTTCCGCGGAGGTAACCTGCCCGCGGCAGCATTTCCACGCGGCAAAGAAAAAGCCCGCCAGCATTGCCGGCGGGCTTAGCTGTTTTGCCTGGAGGGCTTAGTTGAACTTGTACTTGGAGTCGATCCGCACGGTGTGGAAGGACGGCGTGGAGGTGAGGGAGCCGTCCGGTGCGCCCAGATCCGACGAGAAATCATGCTCTTCGAATTGCGAGTAGCGATATTCGAGACCGACCGTCATGTTGCTCGATACGGCCGTTTCCACACCGCCACCCACCGAGAAGCCGCTGGAGCCCCAGTCGAGGATGTCGCCGATGGGCGCCGAGGCATTCAGGTCGAAATGCTGCCAGGTGTAGCCGGCGAGCGCATAGGCGAGGGTTGATTCGTTGACCTTCATGCCGAGGCGGCCGAGCACGTCGAAGCCGTAGTCGGTGTCGAGGTTGATCTGCCCCCCGGGGACTTCCACCTTCGACGTCATCCCGGAATAGCGTGCGTCGACCATGACGCCTGCCACCCAGCTGCCGAAATCCTGGTCGTAGCCGATGCTCGCCTCGCCGAACACGCCTTCGCCGCCGATCCCGTTCAACGTCACACCGGCCGGCGGAACGTCGAGCTGATGCACGGACGCACCCGCGCCGAGCCCGCCACCGACATAAAAGCCGGTCCAGTTGTAGGCGGGAGCCTCGAAGGCGGCGCCGCCGCCGTTCTGGGCGCCAAAGCGATAGTTGGCGGCTACCTGGAACGTATGCCGCGAAGTGTCGAGGTTGAGAAAGCCATCCGGTGCGCCGAACTCGGACAGCAGATCGTCATTGGTGGCGAAGCGCGTGTAGCGATACTCGCCCTTGATCGTCCAGTTGCCGGCGACGGCGGTCTCGACGCCGGCGCCGACGAAGTAGCCGCCCTGGTCCCAATCGAGGTCAAAGCCCGCGTTGGTGTCCAGCTTGTACTTCTGCCAGGAATAGCCGCCCAGCACATAGCCCAGCGTGTTCGGCGTGAAGAGATAGCCGGCGCGCAGGCCTGCATCGAAGCCGTAGGTTTCCTGGATCGAGGCGCTGAGCCCGAATGCATCAAGCGAGGTCTCGATATTGCCGAAATGGGCGTCGATCAGCCCGCCCAGCAGGAAGCGCTGCGAAACCATATAGTCGTAGCCGACGGTCACTTCGCCGTAGACGCCTTCGCCGCCAATGCCGTTCAGGGACAGGCCCGGGATGAAGTCGCTGCTGATCTCATGAACGTTGGCGCCGGCGCCAACGCCGAAGCCGACATAGAGCCCGCTCCAGTTGAGCCCGGACGCCTCGACCGGCTGGGCGACATCGGCCGCATGCGCGGCAGATATCAAAGCCACCGTCGAAACGGCGCACAAAAGGATTTCGCAGAAAAGCGCGTGAACATCGCCCGTACCCCCAATGAATAAGCCCAGCGTGTCTTAGCAGGGGGTGATTAAATTAGTGGTTGTATAAATGCCACGGTGATTGGCAAACTGCCCAAGTCATGGGCAGTTTGCGGAACTGCACCCAGGAAAAGTCATTCACCAGCGATTCGCTGTGTTTGGATCAGCGTCGTTCGACGCCGCACCGGGCCACTTCATCCACTGACATGCCGCCGGCACCCGCGAGATCGCTAAAAGGCGATCCACGCATCGCAGAGCATTGCGACTGGCGGTTCGGCCGTCACGAAGCCAGGCCGGGCGGCACCGTTTCTGCGTGGTTTCGACGTGCGCCGTTGCCGCAGAGCGCCGGCTCTTTTAGACCTCGGATAGGTTTTGCCGGTATCTATCGGAAAAAAGGAGCCGGAACGTCATGATCGAGATCTGGCACTCACTCCTCGCCAATCTTGCCCTGGTCTCCATCCTCGTGGTCGCCTGGGACCTTGTGGCGGATTTCACTGGGCGTCTCTCGCGGCGGATGCAGTCGCTGCTTCTCGGCGTGGTCATGTGCGTGGGCGCGATCATTTCTATGGCGACGGCCCTGTCCGTCTCCGGCTTCGTCGTCGATCTGCGTGCCGCCTTCATTGCTGCGGCCGCGTTCTTCGGCGGATGGCCGGCAATGCTCATCGCGACGGTCGGCTCCATTGCCTATCGCATCCATCTCGGCGGACAGGGAGCGAGCGTCGGGGTCATGGGCATCCTCATCACCGCCGTCGTTGGCATTGCGTGGCACCACATCATTGCGGCCCGGTCGCGCACCATGTACGACATATTCGGTCTCGGCGTATCGGTCGCCCTTGCCGGGCTGATCACGCTCCTGGTGATCCCCGCGCAAATTACCGGCCTGGTGCAACAGAGCACGTTCCCGTCCCTCGTGTTCCGTTTTCTCAGCACAATTATCATCGGCGTGCTGCTCGACCGCCAGCAGCGGCGGCGCGATCTCCTGATGTCCAACATGATCTACCGGGCCATGGTTCGCGAGCTGCCGGACTGCCTGAACATAAAGGATGTGGATGGCCGCTTCATCGCCGCCAATCCCGCCACCGCCGAAATGATTCGCGCCGCTTCGGTGGAGCAGCTCATCGGCAAGACGGATTTCGATTTCTATCCGAAGGAGGTGGCAGAGCGCTTCCGGCAGGATGAGATGGGCGCGCTGGAGGCCGGGCAGACGCTGCGGATCGATCAGCCGGCGCTTTTGCCGGATGGCAGGCAGGGCTGGCTCTACACGCTCAAGGCCCCGTTCCGCGACGAGTCCGGCAAGATCACCGGTGTCATCACCTACAATCGCGACATCACCGAGCAAAAGCGCACCGCCCAGCTCAAGAACGACTTCATTTCCACGGTCAGCCACGAATTGCGCACCCCGTTGACCTCCATCCGCGGCTCGCTGGGCCTGATCGCGGCCGGCGTGGCCGGCGAACTGCCGCCCAAGGCCGCCAACCTCGTCAACATCGCCCACAAAAACAGCGAAAGGCTGGTTCTCCTCATCAACGACATCCTCGACATGGAGAAGATCGAATCGGGCGTGATCCCCTTCAAGATCAAGCAGATGCCTGTCCGCCCCGTCCTGGAGCAGGCCATTGCCGCCAGTTCCAACTACATGGCCGATAGCCGGATACGCATCGTCCTGGTCGACGATGCCCCGCGCGCCGAAGCCAACATCGATCCGGACCGCCTGCATCAGGTGATGGCGAACCTGCTGTCGAATGCGATCAAGTTCTCTGACGCCGACGGAACCGTGACGGTGAAACTCGAGCGTCGCGATCGCGACATGCTGCGCATCTCGGTGATCGATCAGGGCGCCGGCATCCCCGAGGCCTTCCGCAGCCGCATATTCGGCAAGTTCGAGCAGGCGGACGCGTCCAGCACCCGCAGGATAGGCGGCACCGGCCTGGGCTTGAGCATCGTCAAGGCCATTGCGGAAAAGCTGGGCAGCGCCGTTTCCTTCGAAACCGAGGAAGGCAAGGGAACCTCGTTTCACGTCGACCTTGCCGAAGCGCACAGGCAGGCCGAGAAGCCGGTTTTGGTCGAGCGCCGGTCGCGGCCGCGCGATGGCCGCCTGCGTGTTCTCATCTGCGAGGACGAGGCCGACGTCGCGGCGGTGATCGCGGCACTTCTTGATGCGGAAGGCTTTTCCAGCGACGTCGCCCCTGGCATCGACACCGCCAAGGCGCTGCTGCGCTCCCGCGATTACGTGGCGCTGACGCTCGACATCAGGCTGGCGGGGGAATCCGGCATCAAGCTCTTCCACGACATCAGGGCGTCACCGGTGAATTCCGATATTTCGGTCATCGTCATCTCCGCCGTCGCCGATGAGGCCAAGCGCTCGCTGAACGGCACCGCCGTCGGCATCGTCGACTGGCTGGAGAAGCCGGTGGATTCGAGGCGGCTTCACGCCGCTCTTGCCAAGATCGTTGACGGCAAGGTCGACCGGAGGCCGAGGATCCTCCATGTCGAGGACGACGAGGGTGTGCTTGCCGTGATGTCCGCGGGGCTGGGTCCGAGCGTCTCGTTCACCTCGGCGAAAACGCTGCAGGAGGCACGCCGGGCGGTCGCGAAGCATCGCTTCGACCTGGTCATTCTGGACATCGCGCTTCCCGACGGATCGGGGCTGGATCTGCTCATCGATCTGCCGCTCGAGACCGGGGTCATCGTGTTCTCGGCGGCGGAGCTGGACGAGAAACTCGGCGACCGGGTGCAGGCGATGATGACCAAGACCAGGGCGTCGGAGATCGATGTCGCCAAGCTGGTCAGAAGCATGTTGGTTTCGTCCCGCAGGGGCACCCGGTCTGCCGCGCACGCCAACGAGTGATGCTGATGCCCGCAAGGATCCTGTATGTGGATGACGAGGACGATATCCGCGAAATTGCGCAGATGTCGCTGGAGCTCGAGCCGGATTTCGAGGTGCGGTCCTGTTCCTCGGGCATGCAGGCGCTGGCCGATGCCGCTGAATGGCAACCCGACCTCATTCTGCTCGATGTGATGATGCCGGACATGGACGGGCCGGAGACGCTGAAACGGCTGGCCGAATCCGGGCCGACGGCGTCGATACCCGTGGTGTTCATCACCGCGCGCACCCAGACGCATGAGGTCGAACGCTATCTGGCAATGGGGGCGGTAGGGGTGATCGCCAAGCCGTTCGACCCGCTTGCGCTTGCCGGTGAAGTCAAGAATTTGCTTGCGCTTAGCCGGAGATGACGGGCTGGCTTGTCCGCAGCCTGTGCGATGCCGTTCACGCTCCTATACCATGCGGCCTTATTCATCTACTGATTGTGCTGAGGCGCAGCCGTCTCGAATCAGGTTGTCTATGATCGCGCGGCATCGGCGGTCGTCGGCGAGAGATTCGAGAGGAATGTGTCTGTCTGCGTGAACCGCGTTGGCGGATGTCGGTTCATGGGATCAATCACTCCGGGGGGCTAGCGGCATACGAGGCGCGAACCGGAGCAAGGCTGGTGAACGGAGCGAAGGCAAGAGTTCTGATTTGCGATGATGATCCCTTGTTGCTCGAACTGATGGAATTCAGGCTCAGGGCGAAGGGATACGAGGTCATCAAGGCGGTAGACGGGGCCGAAGCGCTCTCTAAGGCGGAGCATGACGCGCCGGACATCATCGTGCTCGACGCGATGATGCCCAAGGCCGACGGCCTGGAAGTGCTTGCCCGCATCAAGGGCGATCCGGCTTTGTCCGAAACCCCGGTCGTCATGCTGACCGCCCGCAAGGGCGAAAAAGACATCGTCTCGGCCCTTGAGAAGGGAGCGGACGACTACCTTGTTAAGCCTTTCATTCCCGAGGAACTGCTGGCCCGGCTTGCGCGTCTGCTCGCGCGGAAGAGCGGGAGACGCTGATGCGGCGCGGCCGGCGCGCCACCATTGCCGCATGCGTATTCCTGGCGGTTGCCGCTGCGCCTGCCGCGGCGCTGGCCCAGACGGTCGACGAACTGTACGCTTCCGGCGTCAAGGCCAGGCAAGCCCAGAATTTCGACGAGGCGGCGGACCTGCTTCGGCGTGCGCTGGCGCTCAAGCCCGACAATGCCGACGCCCTGGTGCAACTCGGCTTCGCCGAGCTCGGCCGCAACGATCTGCCGGCGGCGCGCGAGGCCTTTTCCAAGGCGCTTTCACTGGCGCCGGCCTATCTGGACGCCAGCTTCGGCATGGCCCAGATCGAATTCCGCTCCGGCAATCTCGACGCCGCGCTGCCGCTGGCCGAAAAGGTCTCGCGTGCCGCACCCGGCAATACCGACGCGGCCGCGCTTGTCGCCAACATCCGCAAGGCCCAGCAGGCCAGCAGCAAGGCGAAGCCTGCAGCCGCGACCGCGGGGAAGCCACGCCTTCCGCGGCCGGATCCCGTTGCCGGCCTGATGGAGGAGGGCCGGAGATTGCGGGCGTCGGGAGAGTTGCCTGAGGCGGAGAAGGCTTATCGCCGCGCGCTCCGGCTGGCGCCAAAAAACACCGACATTCTCGTCGCCCTTGGCCTCGTCGCGGGTTCCCAGCAGAAATTCGACGAGGCCGGGCATTTCTTCGACCAGGCGCTGGCCATAGAGCCGGGCCTTCTCGACGCCCGTTTGGGTAAGGTCCGCCTGGCGATCTGGCAGGGCGACGTGCCGGGCGCCCTCGCGATGATCGACGACGTGCTCGGCACCGCGCCGGAAAATGTCGAGGCGCTCGGCCTCGACGCACGGATTTCCCTGCTCGAGCAGAATTACGCGCGGGCCGAGCAGTCGTTTCAGAGGGTGCTGGCGATCGATCCGCGCAATGCCGAGGCTCTGGTGGGGATCGGCGATGTGCGCCGCGCCCGTGGCGACGACGGCGCCGCGCGCGACGCCTACCGGCAGGCGCTTGCCCTCGAACCCGGCTCGCGCGACATCGAGCAGAGGCTGGCCGCGCCGCCGCCGCGCAAATGGCGGTTCGATCTCGGCAGCGAAGTGAGCGATCTCACCGACGGGCTTGGCGACTGGACCGACAGTTCGGCCGGCCTTGCCTATCGGCTCACCCCACGGACGACGATTTCGGGCCGCACCCGGGTGGCGACCCGCTACGGTCGCACCGACGTTCAGATCGAAGGCCGCATCGACCAGGCTTTCTCGCCCACGGTTTCCGCCTATGCGCTGGCGGCGGCGACGCCGGATGCCGACTTTTTGGCGCGCTATTCGATCGGTGCCGGCGCTTCGTGGCAGATCATGGCGCCGGCCAAGGCCTTCGGCCCGTTCTCGCTCAACATCGACACCCGCTACGACGATTTCGCCAACGCCGAGATCACCACGATCTCGCCCTGGGTGCAGGCCTATGTCCTGGATGGCCGGCTGGGACTTTCGGCCCGATGGGTGCACGCGGCCGACGATATCGGCACGCGCGCCGACGGCTATGTGCTGCGGGCCGATCTTGCGCTCACGCCGGGCGTCAATGTGTTCGGTGGCTACGCGGATGCCCCCGAAATCTCCGATGGCACGCTGGTCCCGACGCGCACCGTCTTTGGCGGCATCTCCTGGGACGTCACCGACCCGCTGACGCTGCGCGCCAGCCTCGCCCATGAGCAACGCCCGACATTCGACCGAACCATATTCGGGCTCGGCCTTACCACGCGGTTCTGATCATGTTGTACATCTGGCACCTGTCCATCCTGCTCAGTGTCCTTTCCCTGGCGATCATGCTTCTGCTGATCGTGCGCCGGGTGCTGCACGAGCGCCGGGGGACGGCGGACGCCGATCAGCGGCGCTCTCTTCTGACGGCGCTGATCGCCTTCACCGAAAACCGGGATCGCGAAGCATTGAAGGCGGCGCTGCTCGCGGTGCCGGCGAGGGTGGCGACCGATGCCGGCTTCGAGTTCATTTCCCTGTTGCGCGGCGAGGAACATGACGAACTCCTTGCAGCCTTCAACGAATGCGGGCTGCCGGCGCTTGTTGGCACCCAGCTGGAAAAAGGCAACGGCGCCGAACGCATCCACGCGGCCGAGATGCTGGCGGCGCTGCGTTCGGAGAACGCGGTGGCGAGCCTGCTTTCGGCGCTCGACCGCGACCGCTCGCGCGAGGTCAGGATCGCGGTGGCCATCGCGCTCTGCGATGTCGGCGCCTTGCCGCCGCTCGTCATAACGCTGCGCAAGATCGGCGTGGCGGGGCAGCGCTCGCGGCGCCTGATCGAGCTTTTCAGGCGCTTTCCGCCAAAGCGGTTCGACGAGCTCAGGGATTATGCCGGGCGTCAGGACGCGGTGCCTTTCATAAGGGCGGCCGCGATCGACGCACTTGCCCGCGCCGGCGGCTTCCAGTTCGGCGAGTTCTTTGCCCGCACGGCCGGCGATGGGTCGCCGGAGGTTGCCGCCGCCGCATTGCGGGCGCTCGGCCTGACCGGACATGCCAACGCACCGGCCATTCTGGTCAAGGCGATGGAAAACAATGGCTGGGACGTGCGTGCCGACGCCGCCGACGCCGCCGGCCGCCTCGGCCTGTCCGAACTCGCCGCGCCGCTCGCGCAACTGTTGGACGACGAGGCATGGATCGTGCGCTATGCCGCTGCCAACGCGCTGCGCTCGTTCGGCCAACAGGGAGAAGAGGTGCTGCGCGTGATTGCCGCCAGCGAGGTCTCGCGCAGCCAGCGCACGGCCTCCCTGATCCTTGCCGAGGGGCCGGCCGCCTGATGTTCGACTGGAGCCAAGAGATCGTCCTGGTTGCCTCCATCCTGTCCTGGTTCATCATCGTGACGGGACTGGCGCAGACGGCGGTTTACCTGCTGCAGCTCATCATCGCCGGCTATGCGCTGTCCAAGCGCCCGCCGGTCGCGCGTTCGGCGCTGCTGTGGCATCGCTATGGCGACGTCGCGCCGCCGATCGCGCTGCTGGTGCCCGCCTACAATGAGGAAGTGAACGTGGTCGAGAGCGTGCATTCGATGCTGGCGCTCGAATATCCGAATTTCGAGGTGATCGTCATCAACGACGGCTCCAAGGACCAGACGCTGCAGCGCCTTATCGAAGGCTTCAAGCTGGTGAAGTTCCACCGGCCCTATGAGGAGGCGCTCACACACAAGCCGATCCGCGGCCTCTATTCCTCGCCGATGACCGAACGGCTGTTCGTGGTCGACAAGGAAAATGGCGGCAAGGCCGATGCCCAGAATGCCGGCATCAATGTCTGCCGCGCGCCGCTGTTCTGCGTGATCGACGGCGATTCCATCCTCGAACCCGATGCGCTGATGCGCGCCGCCCAGCCCTTTATCGACGATCCCGAGCGCACCATCGCCGTGGGCGGCACGATCCGCATCGCCAACGGCTCGAGGATCGAAGGCGGCAGGGTGCGCGAGGTCCGGCTGCCGCACCGGCTGCTGCCGCTGCTGCAGGTGGTCGAATATTTGCGCGCCTTCCTCATGGCGCGGCTTGCCTGGAGCCGCATCAACACGCTGATGCTGGTGTCTGGCGCCTTCGGCCTGTTCCGGCGCGCGGAAGTGGTGGCGGTTGGCGGCTTCACCAGTGGTTCGATGGGTGAGGACCTGGACCTCGTGATCAAGCTGCACCGCCACATGATGGATACCAAACGCAAATACAGCATCCAGTTCATTCCGGAGCCGGTGTGCTGGACCGAAGCGCCGGAAACGCTGCGCGTTCTGGCAAGGCAGCGCACGCGCTGGCAGCGCGGCGCGCTCGAATGCTTCTTCCGCTACCGCTCCATGCTCTTCAACCCCCGCTATGGGCGTGTCGGCTTCCTCGGCTTTGGCCACATACTGGTCGTCGACGTGCTCGGGCCGATATCGGAGGTGCTGGGCTATGTGCTGATCCCGGCCTTCTGGCTGCTCGGCATCCTTTCGACCGAATATCTGCTGGCGTTCACGTCGCTGGTGTTCACCTATGGCGTTTGCGTGAGCGTGTGTTCGCTGGTCCTCGAAGAGGCCGAGCTTCGGCGTTTTCCGCGCGCGCGGGACCTCGCCGTGCTGACGGCCGTGGCCGTGTTCGAGAATTTCGGCTATCGCCAGCTCAACAATTTCTGGCGCGTGAAGGGCTGGTGGCAGTATCTGCGCGCCGACCAGAGCTGGGGCGAGATGACCAGGACCGGCCTGACCGGCCCGAAGAAGTGAACAGGGCAGGGCGTCGCCAATTTCTAATCTACGGCCCGCTCGATCTCGGCGATCAGCGCGTCGAGCGCCAGACCTGTCTCAGTGGCATCCGCTTGCGCGATCAGCAGCGTCTCCAGCGCGGACGCCCGCGCGCTGATATCCGGAAAGCCGAACGTCCCGCCCGCACCCGCCAGCGAGTGAGCGATCCTGACCAGAGGATCGTCGGCACTTCGCCCTGATAGCCGTTCATCCGCCATCACCTTCAGCTCAGCGAGCTGATCGGCGCACCGGGCCAGAAAACGAAGCCGCAAAGGGCCAAATGGATCGTTTGAAATGGGAACGCTACTCCACGCCGCAATGCCGCATTCAAACAGAAATCCGGACGGGTTGAAACACCAGCCGGCCTCGGGCACGGCTGCTGTTGCAGCGCGCGTCACGGCTTCGCCGTCACCGGCGCATATTCGAGCGCCACCACGCCGTTGCTGAATGGCGTGGCCGAGATCAGCGCGAGCGGCACTTTCTCGCCGGGCGGGAACAGCGGCTTGCCCTGGCCGACGGCGCCGGGATAGAGGAGCAGCCTGACGCGGTCGACCAGGCCATGGCGCAGCAATTCCTGCGCGACGCTGAGGCTGCCATGCACATAGATGTTGCCGCCGCTGCCCTGCTTCAGCGTGCTGACTGCTTCCGGCAGCTGGCCCTCGAGCAGTTCGGCCGGTTTCCAGTCGAGCGCCTTCAGGCTGGTGGAAGCGACATATTTCGGCAACGCGTTGAACCGCTCGGCAAAATCTCCGGTTTCGCTCGGCCAAGAGCCGGCAAAGATCTCATAGGTCGTGCGCCCCAAAAGCATGGCGCCGCTGTCGGCAAGCTCATCCTCCTTGAACCTTTGCATCTCGTCGTTCCAGGTCACGCCAGGCAGCTTCTCGACCTCGGCAATGCCATCGACGCTGATGAACTCGGTGACGATGAGTTTTCGCATGGCGCTCTCCTTTGGTCAGAGGACGGATGGCGCGGGCGTTTTGCGACACGCTCTGTGAAAGATAGCGCGGCGCTTTGGTTTTTTTGGCCGATGTCAGGCTCAAGCGTCGACCTCAGTCGACCTGGTGCTTAGCGTCACCTCCAAGTGGGCACGAGAAGCGCGTGGGGTGAGGGGAAGCATTGGTGGGTGGTCTGGGCTCGTTTGTCCGCTACCGCCGCTTTTGACCCAACGCCGACTTACGCAGCGCGCGACGTCAACGACCGCTTTGCGCCAGGGCGGCCGGTTTTGGCCGGAAGCGGACCGCCAGCTCCCAGCAGCGAGATCTATAAAAGCTGACATTCAGTTCTGCGCGAGCAGCGTCCTGATCTGACCCAAGGCTGCCGTTCAGTCTCGCGATCTTGAAGGTCCGGAAAAGCGGTGCGAGCCGACATTCGCCCAGGCCACCTTGGGTGTGTGTTTGCTCCGAAAGCGAAGATATGAATTGTAGAGTGTTGCTGTCCGGCGCGCGACGGTCGTGATAGATTTCCGGCCAGCGAGGTTAGCATCATGCCGGAGATCGCCTCTTGGCTGGCCCGCCTTGGGCTCGACAAGTACATTGAGGCGTTCACCGCGAACGAAGTTGATTTCGATGCACTTCGGCATCTCACGGAAGATGACCTGAGGGAGCTGGGCCTACCCGTCGGCCCGCGTCGCAAGGTTCTGGCGGCGATTTCCGCATTGGACGACGACACCATGTCGCCTGCGAGTTCCGTGTCCGCTCCGGTATCAGCGGCGCCTGTACGCGAGGCCGAGCGGCGGCACCTGACCGTGGTGTTCATCGACCTCGTGGGGTCGACCGAGCTGTCACAGCGGCTCGATCCGGAGGAAATGCGCGACGTCATCCGTGCCTACCAGAGTGCGGTGTCGGCCGAGATTGCACACTACGAGGGTTATGTTGCCAAGCTCATGGGCGATGGCGTGCTCGCCTATTTCGGCTGGCCCAGGGCGCATGAAGACGATGCTGAACGGGCAGTGCGCGCAAGCCTGGCGGCAGCAGCGGCGACCGCTAACCTGACGACGCCATCGGGCGAACCTCTTGCAGCCCGCATTGGCATCGCCACCGGCCTTGTCGTGGTCGGCGACCTGGTTGGCGAAGGGTCAGCGCAGGAAGAAGCCGTCGTCGGTGAAACGCCCAACCTTGCGGCACGCATGCAGGCCCTGGCCGAGCCGAACACCGTCGTGATTGCCGGCGGCACGCACAGGCTGGTCGTCGGGTTGTTCGACATGATCGATCTAGGCCGCCGCCAGCTCAAGGGCTTCGCAACTCCCATCCGCGCCTGGCGCATTATCGGCGAGGCCGACACGGAGGGGCGCTTTGATGCGCTGCATGGAGTTGCGACGCCTCTGGTGGGGCGATCCGAGGAACTCGAGCTTCTGCTTCAACGCTGGCAGCAGGCTCGGGCAGGAAACGGCCAGGCGGTATTGCTGTCTGGTGAACCGGGCATCGGCAAATCGCGACTGATAGCCGCGCTGGAAGAGCGATTGAGCGCCGAGCCGCACGCCCGGTTGCGCTATTTCTGTTCGCCCTACCACCTGAACACCGCGCTCTACCCGGTGATCAAGCAGCTCGAGCGTGCTGCGGGACTGGTGCGCAGCGACAGTTCGGAGACGAAGCTCGACAAGCTCCAGACTCTGTTGGGACAGGCTGTCCCCGACATTGCCGAAACGGTACCATTGTTGGCGGAGTTGCTGTCGATCGACACCCTTGGCCGCTATGCGCCCCTGAAGCTGACGCCGCAGGCGCGTAAATCACGTACGCTGACAACCCTGCTCCAACTACTCGAAGGATTCGCGGCGCGACAGCCGGTTCTGATGATTATCGAGGATGCCCATTGGATCGACCCGACGACCAGCGAATGGCTCGACATGCTGATCGACGGCCTACAAAGCGTGCCGGTTCTTCTCATCATAACCTTCCGCCCTGAGTTCAAGCCACGGTGGACGCCGCTATCGTACGTCACCGCGGTATCGCTCAGCCGCCTTGATCACGATCAGGGATCAGCGATCGTCGACCGGGTGGCTGGTGGCAAGATGCTGCCCACGGACGTTAGAAACCAAATTCTGGCCAAGACCGAGGGCGTGCCCCTATTCGTCGAAGAACTGACGAAGACTGTTCTCGAGTCCGGCCTCCTTACCGATGAAGGCGACCACTATGTCCTGTCGCGGACGTTGCCCTTCCTTGCGATCCCGTCGACGCTGCACGATTCGTTGATGGCTCGCCTCGACCGGCTCGCTCCGGTCAAGGAGGTGGCACAGATCGGCGCCTGCATCGGCCGTGTCTTCCAGCATCGTCTGCTGGCTGCTGTGACCGGCTACGATAATGCCCGGCTCGAGGGCATCCTGCAGCAACTTGAAAAGTCCGAACTCGTTTTTCGGCGCGGCGTCCCGCCCGAGGCGACCTACACGTTCAAGCATGCATTGGTCCAGGACACTGCCTATCAGAGCCTGCTGAAAAGCCGGCGGCAACACATCCACGCCAGCATCGCGTCAGAGCTGGAGGCGCAGTTCCGCGAGATCGTCGAGGCCGAACCTGAGACGCTGGCGTACCACTACGCTGCCGGCGGCCTTCCTCAGCAAGCCGTCGACTTTTGGCTGAAGGCTGGCCAACAAGCCCTGAAGCGATCGGCCCATCCTGAGGCGATTGCCAACTTAGGCAAGGGACTCGAACTGGTTGCGTCCTTGCCGGACGCAGAGAGTCGCCTGCGACAGGAGATTCATCTCCAGACGGCATTGGGCGTGACCATGATGGCAACCAGGGGCTTTGCAGCGACGGAGGTCCTGCAGGCCTTCTCCGAAGCCCGTACGCTTTCCGAGAAACTGGGTGATACGGACCAGTTGTTCGTCGCGCTCTGTGGTGAAGCCTCGTACCACATGATTTCCGGCAATTTGCCCGCCGCTGACGAACTCGGCGTTCAGTGCCTGGATCTCGCGCGGGCATCCGGCGACCAGACCCTACTCCTCGAGGCACATCATCGGCAATGGGCCACCAAATACTACATCGGAGACTATACTGCCGCCGAACACCATTTAGATTATGGTATCGCGACCTACGATCCCGATCGGGATCATCGCTTGACTTACATCTATACCGGACACGACCCAGGCGTCTGCTGCAGGAACTTTTCTGCGCTGATGCTTTGGCTTCGCGGTTATCCTGACCAAGCCCTTGTCCGTTGCCAAGAAGCCGTAACCTTGGCCGAACGAGTATCTCATCCCTTTACGATGGCGATGGCGCAGTCGATCTTCACCGACCTTCATCTCTTGCGGCGCGAACCCGCCGAAGGGCGCCGCTATCTAGAGAAATCAATCGCGCTGTCAAAGGAATTCGGCCTGCGGCGCGAGATGTCCGAGGGCAGATTCCAACTCGGCTGGGCGCTCGCTGAAGAGGGGCATTTGGTGGATGGCATCCGGGAGATGCGCGAGGGACTTGCAGCTATCACAGCGATGGGTGCGGAAGCTGGCTTGCAACACAACCTCTGTGTTCTGGCGCGGGCCTGCGGCGAGTGTGGTGGGGCAAGCGAAGGGCTGCCTCTATTGGATAGGGCGTTGAATATCGTCGCAGAGTTCGGTTCGAAACATCTTGTGCCTGAGCTGTTCCGCACCAAGGGTGAACTCCTGCTCCAGCAAAATCCCCAAGATGATACCGCCGAAAGCTGGTTCCGAAAGGCCCTGATCCTAGCCTGTGACCAAGGCACGAAATCGCTGGAGTTGCGGACGGCTCTTAGCCTCGCGCGGCTGTGCCACGCTCGGGACCGAGACGGAGAGGCTCGCGACCTGCTGACTCCTGTATATGCTTGGTTTACCGAAGGTTTCGATACGCGCGACCTCGTCGAAGCAAAGGAACTACTCGATCAATTTAGATAGATGCACTTTCAGAAGCACCAAGATCAAACTGAGAACGCCTCGTTGTTTGTATTGTCTCGACGATAAGAACTAATCTCCGGGGCGTCTGAATAGGGTCAAAATCACCTCACATCGCCTTCGGCGTCGAAGACCGCTCTGCATCAACGAGTGGCCGTTCCTTCCGCCACAAGCGAATGGCAAACTTTGGGCGCAACTGTGACCTCTACTATGGTCCCCAGCGATGGCTGCTTTCAGGCAGTGGCGAAGCTGACCTCTACGGCCGCCATCAGGCGCGAAGCGGTCGTCTCGGACACGCCCATACCCAAGTTATCCCCCTTGCCATCCCCAAATCCTTCCCCTAATCTCCCTCTGAGAAAACCTTTTCCCAAATCACCCCGCATCCGCTGACCTCACCAATCAGCACCTCGCAGGGCGATAAGAGAAAACCTTTTCCCAACTAAGGGAATTCGCCACCCACCATGTCCTCCGACGCCTCGCCAGCGCCCGCCAAGACACCGGTCACCTTGCGTCAGGTGGCCGCGTCCGCCGGCGTCAGCGTCGCGACCGCGTCGAAGGCGCTGAACGGGCAGGGGCGGATGACGGCCGAGACGCGCGAGCGTATTCGCGAGACGGCGCAGCGGCTGGGTTTTCGGCCGAACAGCCTGGCGCAGAGCCTGTTGCGCCGGCGCTCCTTCACCGTCGGGCTGCTCACCAACGATACCTATGGCCGCTTCTCGCTGCCGCTGATGTCCGGCGTTTCCGATGCGCTGGTCGATGCCGGCGTCTCGGTGTTCCTGTGCAATGTCGAGGACGACATGCTGCTCGCCCAGTTGCATGTCGAGGCCATGCTCGACAAGCGCGTCGACGGCATCATCGCCACCGGCAAGCGCATCGACCGCCATCTCCCGGTCGATCTCGCCAATCTGCGCATTCCGGTGATCTATGCCTTCACCCAGCCCGATCCCGACGCCGTCGGCTTCGAATCCGACGATGCCGGCGGCGCGCGGCTGGCGGTCGAGCATTTCTGCCGGCTGGGGCGCAGGCGCATTGCGCATGTCACCGGTCCGGCGAGCTTCGCCGTGGTGCATGAGCGTGCCCGGGCCTATCGCGAGGTGCTTGCCGAGCACGGCCTGCCGGTTGCCGAGCCGCTGCTCGGCGCCTGGTCGGAAGCATGGGGACATGAGGCGGTGGCAAAACTGTTCGACGGCAAGGCGGGCGGGGCAGGGACGCCAGACGCCGTCTTTTGCGGCAACGACCAGATCGCGCGCGGCGTCATCGATGCGCTGCGCGAGCGCGGCATAGGCGTGCCCGACGATGTCGGCGTCATCGGCTTCGACAATTGGGAGATCGTGGCCGAGGCAACGCGCCCGCCGCTGACCTCGGTCGACATGAACCTTTCAGCCCTTGGCCGCGAGGCCGGGCTCGCTCTGCTTTCGCTCGTCGGCGGCCAGGTGGCCGCGCCGGGCATCAGGAAACTGCCGTGCCGGCTGGTGGTGCGTCAGTCATGCGGCCGTCCACCGGGCGGCTGAGACAGGCCGCTGCTTGCCCCGTGAACCGGGCGGCGCGGCCGAACAGGGAGAAGAACCTATGAGGAGGAAGACCATGAAGACCATGATAGCCGGGCTCGCTCTTGCCGCGAGCATCTTTGCCTTGCCCGCAATGGCCGCCGACACCGCCAACATCTGGGTTCGCGCCGACGGCTCGAACTTCATGCCGCGCATCGTCGATGCCTTCAACAAGGCGCATGAGAACCAGATCAAGCTCGACATCATCCCCAATGCCGAGATCATCCCGAAATATGGCGCAGCGCCGGCGGCACCGCGCCCGACGCGCTGTCGCTCGACCTGATTTACACGCCGGCTTTTTCCGCCGCCGGCCAGTTGGAAGACATCACTGACTGGGCGAAGTCGCTGCCTTATTTCGCCAGCCTGTCGCCGGCCCATGTCAAGACCGGCACCTACAAGGGCCGCATCTACGGCCTGCCGTTCTCGGCCGACAGCTCGGTGCTGATCTGGAACAAAAAACTGTTCAAGCAGGCCGGGCTCGATCCCGAAAAGGGCCCGACCAACTGGGCCGAGATCGAAGCCGACGCCGAAAAGGTCAACGCGCTCGGCGGCGACATCAAGGGCTTCTATTTCTCCGGCAATTGCGGCGGCTGCAACATCTTCACCTTCACGCCGCTGATCTGGGCCTCGGGCGGCGATATCCTGAGCGAAGATGGCTCCAAGGCGACGCTGGACAGTCCGCAGCTGCGCGGCGCCATCGACCTCTACCGCTCGATGGTCAAGAAGGACCTGGTGCCGGCCGGCGCGCAGACCGACACCGGCTCCAATTTCTTTGCCGCCTTTGCCGCCGGCAATATCGGCATCACGCCGTCGGGCGCCTTCGCCATCGGCGCTTTGAACACGCAGTACCCGAATGTCGATTATGGCGTCACCTTCCTGCCGGGCAAGGATGGCGGCTGGTCGTCCTTTGCCGGCGGCGACAATTTCGTCGTCACCAAGGGCACCAAGAAACTCGCCGTGGTGAAGGAGTTTCTGGACTTCGCCTATTCGCTGGAAGGCCAGACCATTTTGGCGAAATACGGCAGCCTGCCGGTGCGCGGCGACATCGCCAAGGAGGCGCTCAAGGATCTCGATCCGCGCTACCAGATCGCCGCCGAAGCCATGGCCAAGGGCCGCACGCCCTATACGGTGGTGTTCAACGATCTGATCAACTCCGCCAACGGCCCGTGGACGCAGATGGTCAACGAGGTCTTCTTCGGCGACGATGTCGACGGCGCGATTTCGAACGCGCAGGAGACCATGCAGTCGATCATCGACCAGGCGCCGCAGAAATAAGGACTGGCTGGACGGCAGGGTGGCGCAACGCCCTGCCGTCCAAGGTCCTGACCCGGCCGCCCGCCCCGTCTCCCTGGCCGGGCGGCCGGACATCGCATCGCTAACGGTAGGATTGTCGCGTTGAGGAAGCTTACTTGCATTGCCGGCTCGAGGCGCCGCGCGGTTCGCCCTTCCTTCTCCCCTTGTGGGAGAAGGTGGCCGAGCGAAGCTCGGTCGGATGAGGGGTGCTCCAGCTTGGCGATACGTTCGAAATCGCCGCCGCCTCATTCCTTCCAGCACCCCTCATCCGTCTCGGCGCTGCGCGCCGATCCACCTTCTCCCACAGGGGGAGAAGGGAAGGCCCAGCCATGACCACCATCACCGCAACCTCCGCTCCAGCCCGCCCCAGGAAACTGGTCGGCGCCGGGCGTCGGCAATGGGTCGGCCTGCTCTATGTCGCGCCGGCGGTGGCGCTGGTCGTGGTGTTCTTCATCATCCCGCTCGGCATGACGGCGTGGATGTCGCTGCACAACTGGCCGCTGATGGGCGAGCACAGCTTCATCGGCCTTGCCAATTACTGGGCGATCCTGCGCGACACCAGGTTCTGGAACGCGCTGCGCTTCACCGGCTGGTACACGCTGGTGGTGACGATCGCGATCTTCGCGGTTGCCTTTCCGCTGGCGCTGTTCATCGAGCGTCCGCGGCGGCTCACCGGGTTCTACCGCACGTCCTTCTTCATGCCGGCCGTCATCGGCTTCGCTTCGGCGAGCCTGCTCTGGTCGTGGCTCTTGAATGTCGATTCCGGCCTGTTCAGCCCGGCCGCCTTCGACCTCGGCCTGACCGCAAAGAAGGTCAACCTTCTGGCCACCTTCCAGCCGGCCTTCTGGTCGATCATCGCCATGGTCGTGTGGAAGGTGGCGGGCTTCACAATGATCATCCTGATGACCGGCCTGCAGTCGATCCCGACCGACTTGCAGGAGGCGGCGATGATCGACGGGGCAGGGGCGTTCGCCCGCTTCCGGGCGATCACGCTGCCGCTGATGCGCCGCACGCTGGCACTGGCGCTGATCCTGTCGGTCGCAGGATCCATCCTCGCCTTCGACCAGTTCTACATCATCCTGCGCGGCGGCCCGCGCAACCAGACGCTGACCGCCGTCTACTGGATCTTCAACCAGTCGTTCGTCTCGTTCAAGCTGGGCTATGGCGCGGCACTGTCGATGATCCTGCTCGCCATCCTGGTCGCGCTCAGCACGATCCAGCTCTGGCTGCTGCGCAAACCCGAGGGGGTCGACTGATGGCGCAGGCACGCAGCCGCAGCAGCCGCTTGCGCCTCGGCATCGCCGAGCACGCCACCGGCATGATCGCCTCGGTGCTGTTCCTGGCGCCGATCGTCTGGACCGTGCTGTCGGCCTTCAAGCCCTCGCAGGAGGCGCGCCTGCCGCCGCTGCCGCCCTGGCCGACGACAGGCTTCTCGGTCGAGAACTACGGCACGCTCAACACCTTCGGCGACGGGCTCTGGCTGCCGGCGCAAAACAGCATCTATGTCTCGGTGATGACGGTGGTGTTCTCCGTCATCGTCAGCGTGCTCGCCGGCTACGGCTTCTCGCGCTTCCGCTTTCCGTTCAAGGACCTGCTCTTCGTCGTCATCCTGTCGACGATCATGATCCCGTTCCAGTCGATCCTGACGCCGATCTTTCTGGTGCTGACCAAGATCGGCCTGCACAACACGCTGACCGGGCTGGTCTGCGTCTATGTCACGCTGCAGCTGCCGTTCTCGATCTTCATGATGCGCAATGCCTTCGACGCGGTGCCGCGCGAGATCGAGGAAGCCGCGCGCATGGACGGCGCCAACAACGTCACCATGCTGATCAGGGTGATGCTGCCGCTGGTCTGGCCGGGCATCGTCACCATCGCGCTGTTCGCCTTCCTCGGCGCCTGGAACGAATTCCTGGCGGCCCTGGTGCTGATGACCGACCAGTCGAAATTTACGCTGCCGATCATGATGACGGCGCTGCAGTCCGGCCGCTTCGGCGCCATCGACTGGGGCGCGGTGCAGGCGGGCGTCACCGTGATGATGGTGCCGTGCCTGATCCTCTTCCTCTTGCTGCAGCGCTTCTACATCCGCGGCCTGATGGCAGGGGCCGTGAAATGACCAATCGCATTCGAACGGAGTTGAATTGATGACCGCAACGCAATCCGCCAAACAACCCGCCAGCAAGACCGTCACCTCGGGCAAGCCGATGCTCGCCTTCCGGCCGCTGCCGGTGCCGCAGGTCGATGTGCGCGGCTTCTGGGGCGACCGCGTCGATGCGGTGGCCTCGCGCACCGCCGACATCCTCTACGAGCGCTGCGTTGCCGCGCGCATGCTGGAGCAGATCGACCCCGACCGGCCATCGCCGGGTGTCGTCATCCCGTTCCACTCGCCGTCGCCCGACGAAGTCTCCTTCACCGGCAACGAGTTCACCGGCTCGACGGTGACCACCCAGATGTTCTGGGATTCCGATTGGGGCAAGACGATCGAGACCGCGGCCTACTCGCTCTACCGCCGCCGCAACGATGCGCTGGAGGCCAAGATCGACACCGTCATCGACATGTACGGCAAACTGCAGCAGCCCGACGGCTATCTGTCGAGCTGGTATCAGCGCATCCAGCCGGGCTTGCGCTGGACCAATTTGCGCGACTGCCACGAACTCTATTGCGCCGGTCATCTGATCGAGGGCGCCGTCGCCTATTATCAGGCCACGGGCAAGCGCAAGCTGCTCGACATCATGTGCCGCTATGTCGACCACATCGCCGACACCTTCGGTCCCGAGCCCGGCAAGAAGAAGGGCTATTGCGGCCATGAGGAGATCGAGCTGGCGCTGGTCAAGCTTTCGCGGGTCACCGGCGAGCAAAAGTACATGGATCTGGCAAAGTACTTCATCGACCAGCGTGGACAGCAGCCGCATTATTTCGACGAGGAGGCGCGCGCCCGCGGCGCCGACCCGAAGGCCTATCATTTCAAGACCTACGAATACAACCAGTCGCACAGGCCGGTGCGCGAGCAGGACAAGGTCGTCGGCCACGCGGTGCGGGCGACGTACCTTTTCTCCGGCATGGCCGATATCGCCACCGAATATGGCGACGACACGCTCAGGGTGGCGCTTGATCGTCTGTGGGACGACCTGACCACCAAGAACCTCTACATCACCGGCGGTATCGGGCCGTCGGCGCACAATGAGGGTTTTACCGCCGACTATGATCTCCCCAACGAGACCGCCTATGCCGAGACCTGCGCCTCGGTCGGGCTGGTGTTCTGGGCGAGCCGCATGCTCGGCATGGGGCCCAACGCGCGCTACGCCGACATGATGGAGCGGGCGCTCTACAACGGCTCGATCTCCGGCCTGTCGCTCGACGGCTCGCTGTTCTTCTACGAAAACCCGCTGGAAAGCCGCGGCAGGCACAACCGCTGGAAATGGCACCGCTGCCCGTGCTGCCCGCCCAATATCGGCCGCATGGTCGCTTCGATCGGCAGCTATTTCTACGGCCTCTCGGACGATGCCTTGGCCGTCCACCTCTATGGCGACTCGACCACCCGCTTCGAGATCAAGGGAGGGCAGGTCGAGCTCGTCCAGACCAGCAACTATCCCTGGGATGGCGCCGTCTCGATCCGCGTCGAGCCGGCGGCGCCGGTCGAGTTTACGCTTCACCTGCGCGTACCGTCCTGGTGCCGCAAGGCGGCGCTCAGGGTCAATGGCGCCGCTGTTGATCTGGGGAGCGTGACCAGGGACGGCTATGCCGCGATCCAGCGCGAATGGCAGCGCGGCGATCGCGTCGAGCTCGAGCTCGACATGTCGATCGCCCGGCTCTTCGCCAACCCCGAAGTTCGCCAGGATATCGGCCGCGTCGCACTTGCCCGCGGTCCGCTGATCTACTGCGTCGAGGCGACCGACAATGCCGGCCAGCTGCACCGCATCACCTTGCCGCGCACGGCCGAGATCGAGGCGCATACCGAGCCAAACGTGCTAGGCGGTGTCGTGACGCTTTCGGCCACCGGCAGCAGGGAGGCGGCCGAGAACTGGGACAGCGGCCTCTACCGCACCGATGCGCCTGCCGTGGAGGAGACAAAGCTTACGGCGGTTCCCTACTACGCCTGGGACAATCGCGAGCCCGGCGAGATGCTGGTCTGGCTGCGGGACGGATGAGGCGCTGCGTTAGAGGTGCACGAAAGCCGTAAGCGGCAGATGATCGGAGGCGACCCGTGACAGCGGCGTGTCATGGGCTTCCACCGACGAGATCATCCCGTGCCGGTTTGCCATGATCCGGTCGAGCGCGAGCAGCGGCAGGCTCGATGGAAAGGTGGGAACCGCCGGCGGCGACGGCCCGAAAGTCGTATGCAGCGTGTTCAGCGCGGAACGGTTGCCGAGCCGCCATTCGTTGAGGTCGCCGAGCAGCAGCGTCGGCTTTTCGTCCGGGCTGTTCATGATATCGAGCACGACGCGCGCCTGTTCGGAGCGTGAGCGGCGCAGCAAGCCGAGATGCGCGGCGATGACACGCAGCGTCCGTTTTTCGTCCATGTCGATTTCGGCTACCAGCGCCCCGCGCGGCTCGAGCCCCGGCAGCTTTATCTGGTGGACATCGCGAACCGTGCCGCGCTTGAACAAAAGGACGTTGCCGTGCCAGCCGTGCCCCTTGCCGTTTCCGGACACCGGCACGGGCACCAGGCCGGTCTCCATTTCGAGACGCCCAAGATCGAGAAGCCCGGCGCGGTCGCCGAAACGGTTGTCGGCCTCCTGCAGCGCCATGACATCAGGGCAGATTTCCCGGATGACGCGGACAATTCGTTCGGGGTCGAATTTTCTGTCGACGCCAACGCATTTGTGGACGTTGTAGGATGCGACCAGCGCACTGGCGCCGTCCACAGGCTCGCGCGGCTCGGTCCTCGTCGTCCGGGATTTTCGGCGGCGAATGGACAGGAGCATGTTCTCGGGAAGGCTGCGGCCGGTTCTCTTCATCGTGTCTGCTGCTCGTCTTCCCCAGATATAGGTCCGGCTAGAGATAAGGCGATCCCAACCACAGCACCCGGTCGAACAGGCGAACGATGAATGGCCGGGCCTTCAAGGCGTCGAGCGTCACTTGTGTCGCGGATTGAATTGCCGATCCGATACGCGCGTCGATCTCGGCGGCAAAGCCTGCATCCAGAACCTCCATGTCGATCTCGAAGTTCAGCCTGAGCGACCGGGCGTCGAGGTTGGAGGAACCTATATAGGCCCACACCCCATCGACCGACAGCAACTTCGAATGATCGAACGCCCCCGCGTGGCGCCACACGCGGCAATAGTGCTTCAGCACCTGGTCGAACTGCGCCGTCATGGCGCGGTCGACGAGGAAGAGGTTGTTCACCGCTGGCACGACGATGTCGATCTCGACGCCGCGCCGGGCTGCCGTGGTCAGCGCGCTGATCAGTTCCCGGTCCGGCAGGAAATAGGGCGACATGATGCGGATCGATTTGCGGGCGACGGAAAATGCCCCCATCAGCAATTTGTGGTTCGTCTCGATACTGGCATCCGGCCCCGACGCCACCGCCCGCACCAGCATAGGCTGATCGGGAGGCGGCAAGGGTTTTTCCACATGCCATGTCTCGCCCTTCAGCGCCTCGTTGCCGGCAAAACGCCAATCCTCGGCGGCAACCGAAAAGAGGTCGGCCACGACCGGTCCGGTGACCTGGAAATGCGTATCCCCAGCGCTGGTGGAACCCGCGAATTCGGCTGAGAATCCCTTTCGGATGTTCATGCCTCCCGTGAATGCCACCATGCCGTCGACAACCAGGATTTTCCTGTGCGTTCTCAGATTGGCATAGGGAAGTCGCAGGCCCATGACGATGTTGCCATTGAAGAGATCGACGGTGACGTTGGCCTCTCGCAGGAGCTTCAGGATGCTGGGGACCGAGTAGCGCACACCAACGGCATCGATCAACACGCGAACGCTGACGCCCCTGCGGACCGCTCCGGCCAGCGAGTCGACGAAAAGCCGCCCGACATCGTCATTGTCGAAGATGTAGGTCTCGAGAAGGATGCTGCGTTGCGCATCGTCGATCGCCCGGCACATCACGGCATAGGCTTCGTCACCGGTCTTCAAGATCGTGATTGTGTTTCCCGACGTCAGGGCGCGCCGCGCCACTCTGTCGCCCAATGTCTTCAGTCCGGCGAAACGCTGGCCGTAGCGCTCGAAGATCAGCTCTTCGCTGGCGATGTCGCGCTCGCGCTCTGCAGTTGCCGTCTCACCGGCGGTCGGCCGCTGCGCGCTGATCGTTGCACGACGGATACGGTTTATGCCGGCTACGGTGTAGATGATCGCGCCGAGGAATGGCGACAGCAGCATAACGCCCACCCAGCCGGTTGCCGCGCGCACGTCTTCCTTTGTCATGATGGCATGAGCGATGCCGACGGCCGCCATCGCCACCGAAATGATCAAGATAAGCTGAGGCCAGTGACTCACTATGGTCTGCAACATCGGCAGGACTATTGAGCGAGCGGCCTCAGAAGGCAATGCAGCGGATCAAATCCGGCTGCTGGGGCCGATGAGGGAGTAGGCTTAGTCTTGCATATGCGGAACCACGGGTGTGATGAGTCCCCATCCACTTGTGGCGGCAGGGGCTGCGTTCATGCTTACTTCCGTCACCAGCTTCCGGCGAAGGGCCTTGATGTAGTCGTTTGGCCCCGTCGGCGATATGACGAAGGCTTGGGAGCCGCCAATGACCGATCGGGCAAAGTAGGATGCCAACGGTTGCTCCGGGTTCTCGCCTTCCGTTGGAATGGCGATTGCATTGATCGTGTATCCCTTGGTGATGGCGTTCAGCCTGCTCGGCTGAACCGGAAGCCCGTCGTTGTTCTCGCCATTGGAAGAGATGTCGATCACTTTCTTCATCGCGTTTCCAGGAAACTGATCGAGCAGGAGACTTCCGACGTCGATGGCCGAGGAAACCGATGTTCCGCCTCGGCCTCTGCGGGTATAGCCGGTATCGCCCTTCTTGCTGATCACCGCCGCCGCTGCCTTGGCATCTTCGAGCCCGCAGATCCTTGTCCACGGCAGCACAATGCGCGTGTGCCCGGGGCTCGACCATTCAAAATAGGCCACCCCGATGCAGCCAAGATAATTTCGGGTGATGGCGGCAATGATCTCGGGCGAAGTAAGTGCCGCGGCATGTCCCTCGCGCTGCAGGTCGGCAATCTTCGGGTCAATCGAGGACGAGAAATCGACGGCGAACACGATCGCCACATCGACATTGGAGGCATGTGCCGGCAGCCCCCCAAACATCGACGCCGCAAGCAACGTTGCCAGTCTCAGGAATGAGGGACCGGCTTCCTCGGACACACGTTCGAACATGGTACTCTCCATTTCAACAACGGGCTGTTTTTCGAGGTGGTCAATGCACGGCAATCAAGACGAGCGCAGCGAGGAAGGGTCTCGGTAAGGAGCATGGCGTGCCTCCTCTTGACCGGGATTGGCGGCGGCGAAGGCTGGCACCGGAGCGTCGAATGGTTGAATCGGATCGGTCTGCAGGGGCGCACGTGCCTGCGGCGTTCGGTTCGACATTGCGACCGACAGGATCGCGCCGAGAATGATCGCGCCCCCCAATGCGCCTGCTGGCGAGGTCTGCTCCCCGAGGAAGATCGCCGCGCCTAGCGCGCCGAAGACGCTTTCGGCACTGACGATCACGGCGGCATGGCTGGCCGAGGTGTAGCGCAGGGCGACAATCTGTATGCCGAAAGCAAATGCGGTGGAGAATATACCGAGGACCGCCAGTTCCGGGCCGGCTGCAAATGCAGCGGCCATCGACAAATTGCCGTGCATTGCCCCGAGCGGCAGGGCGAAGGCGGCGGCGCCGAGGAACTGTGTCGCCGCGGCGGTGAATGGCCGCCCGTGGGTCTGCATATGCCGGCCAAGCTCGACCGTCCAGAGCGCATAACAGGCAGCCGACAGGACAGCGGTGAGATCGCCAGCGCTGAAACCGGCGATCCCGCCGGACAAGAGCAGGGCACCGACTACGGTCAATCCGGCGGCGAATGTCAGACTGGCTGTCGGACGTTCGCCGATAAGTAGCCACGCAGCCAGCGGCGTCATCACCGTTGCCGTGCTTATCAGAAAGCTTGCATTCGTGACGGTGGCGCCGAGATAGCAAAGCTGCTGAAGCATGATGGAGATGGCAAACAGCGCCCCCACTCTGGCCAGGCTGGCAAGATGGCCCGCCCCGACCGGCAGTCGCCTTTCAGTCAGGACAAAGGGCAGCACAAGCAGCCCGCCGATCAGGCAGCGCAGACCAACGGCACTCAGCGCATCGAGGTGGTCGAGCACCGTCTTTTGCGCGACATTTCCGAAGCCCCACAAGGCGGCGGCAAACAGGAGCAGCAAATTGGCTCTAAGCTTTGACATCCGCCGCCCCCTCGGGCCAAAGCCTGCCGCAGGCTCAGTCACCCCTAATTCAGCGAAGTCTAATCGACCGACCGTCACGAGAGCGCTTGAGGCGCGGCTCTACTGTTTGCGAAGCGTTAGTTTTGAGTTAGAATTTCGTCACGAGGGAAGCTGTTAAGCAAATGCAAGATGCGGATGGCGTCACTGCAAGTAGAATCTCGCTTTTCGGCGGTTTCCGGATTGAAAAGGAGGCTGTCGGCCCACTCTGGCTGACCGGGAAGCGAGGCCCCGCGATCATTGCCTATCTGGCCCGCTGTCCGGGTATGTCGGCGACAAGGGAAAGGCTTGCTGACCTGCTATGGGGCGATAGCGATAGCGAGCACTCACGCAACAGCCTGCGGCAAACCCTCAGCGTCCTGCGCCGGGATTTGTCACGAGCGGGGGTGGATCTCATTCATTCCCGCAAGGAGTTGATCGGCCTCAGGCCGGATGCGGTTCGCGTCGACGTCGGGGAGTTCGAATCCGGCCTCTCAGCCCGTTCCGCACCGGAACTCGAGACTGCTCTGGCGCTTTGCACCGGGCCATTTCTCGATGGCTTTTACCTGGGAAGCAACGCTTTCGATGAATGGGCGGCATCGGAACGCGAAAGACTTTTGAGCCGCGCGCTGGAGTCGATGGAAAAGCTTGCCCGGCTGGTGGACGCTGAAAGCGGACTGGCCGTGGCTGATCGAATTCTGGCCATGGAGCCGACGCGGGAGGAAGCCTATCGGCTGAAGATGGAACTGCTGGTCGCGTGCGGCCAACGTGACAAGGCGTCGCGAACATTCGAGGCTTGCAGAAGCATCCTGAAAAAGGAGTTTGGTGTCGACGTCAGCCCCGAGACGCGGGCGCTTTGGCAGTCTCTCTCTGCTGCCGACGTCTCATCAGGCCAGCAATCGGTCAATGGTGCTCCGGCCGTTCAGCACACCGGGCGTCCGTCCATCAGCGTCGCCGACTTCGTCAATCTGACCGGAGAGCGAGGCGACGATTTCTTCGCCAAGGGCCTCGTTCATGACATCACCACGGCGCTTTCGGAGGTGGCCAGCTACATCGTCATCTCAGGGCTATCGCCGCTCGAGAAGAGTGGCGAGGAATCCAGGGCGTCGGCTCCAAGGGCCCGTTACATGCTCAGCGGCAGTGTCCAGAGATCCGGGGACGAACTGAGGGTGAACGTCCAACTTGTCGACGCTGCCGGTGGTCACAATGTCTGGGCCCAAAAATTCGACGGTCACTTCGAGAATGCCCTCGCGTTCCAGGACAGGATCGCTCAATCGGTTGTGCTGGCCGTGATCCTCGAACTTCAACTGACCAACTGGAAAGTGCGCGACAAGAGCCCGCCCGGCCCGCCCGAAGTGCGCAGGTTGGTGAACGAAGCGCTCATGAAGTATTTCGAGATGACTCGAGACTCACTCCTGGCCGGGATAGAGCTCGCCGAGAAGGCACTTTCGCTTAGCCCCGACAATGCCCGTGCCAAGCGGACGCTCTCGATCTTGATCTCCATGGGCGTGGCTTTTGGCGCGTTGTCTCGGGAGCAGGGTCAAATCGAGCATGCGCTGGCACTTGCGGAAGATGCGGTGAGGGCGGTGCCGGACGACGAGATTGCCCGGTGCATCCTGTCTTTTGCTCTCGAAAGCGCCGGCCGTATCGACGAGGCGATCGCCGAATGCCGGCATGCGATTAGTCTCAACCCAAGCTATCCCAGCGGCCACGGTGATATTTCGATGCTCTTCGCCTTGCGCGGTCAGCTCAGCGAAGCCGTGCGCGAGGCCAACGAGGCGATCCGGCTCGGAACGCATGACGTCATCGACTTCTGGCGTCACCACGGCCTGGTTGTGGCGCTGTTCGCCGCTGGTGACGATCGGCGGGCGCTCGAAGTCGCCCGCAAGGTGGTCAGGACCAAGCCGGGCTTCGTTCGTGGCGCCCTTTATTGGGCCGCGGCCGCGTCGGCGACCGGTAACAACGAAGAGGCTTCCCGGGCCATCCATCATTGCCTGTCACAGCTTCCACATCTCAATCTGGGCAATGTCTGCCCTGGCTTTTTGCCGCGCTATATGAAGGACCATCATCACTCCCGGCTGCTTGAAATGCTGTCGAGAGCAGGTCTTCCGAGTTCCTAAATCCTCCAAGTGCAGCCGGTCGTGCCGACGCGCATTGGCTCGAATGAATGAGCGTCATCGAGAATTCATCGGGGGAGGGAGGCCTCGCGCCTCAGTCCTTGGCGCGCTCCACATAGGCACCGTCGGCCGTCATCACCACAACGCGTGTACCGGCGCTGATGTGCGGCGGCACCGCCGTGCGCACGCCGTTGGAGAGCATGGCGGGCTTGTAGGACGAGGAGGCCGTCTGGCCCTTTGTCACCGGTTCGGTCTCGACCACCTCGAAGGTGGCGCGCTGCGGCAGCACCAGCGAGATCGCGATGCCGTTGAACTGCGAGACCTGCACCGGCATGCCTTCCTGCAGATAGGGTGCGGCGTCGCCGACCACGCCCTCCGACACCGCCACCTGGTCGTAGGTTTCCGGGTTCATGAAATGATAGCCTTCGCCGTCGGCGTAAAGGAAGGTGTGCTCGCGCTCCTCGACATAGGCGCGCTCGACCTGCTCGGTGGTCCGGTAGCGCTCGGAAACCTTTACCCCGTCGCCGATGCGGCGCATGTCGAGCTGGGTCACGGGCGTACCCTTGCCAGGGTGGATGTTTTCGGCAAAGAGGATCACATAGAGCTTGCCGTCCTTATCGACGACGTTGCCTTTGCGTAGGGAACTGGCGATGACCTTCACCACGGGGAACAATCCTAAAGTTTGTTGGCCTGAAAGAGCCGATTGGCACAAATCGGCTGCGAGAGCCGTCCGCTGCGGCCTAGCGCATCTTGGTCCGAACCGCCAGCCCCCACTGCACGTCCATTGCCGATGAGCCTGGCCCGATGATCACCGCTTCGCCCTGGTGGACGCCCGACGTCCACGCCGACCGCCGGCCGCGGCTGATCCAGCGCAACGCGATCGCAGCCTCCATGCGCGACTGGTTCGCGCGGCGCGACTTCATCGAAGTCACCACCGCGGCGTTGCAGGTCTCGCCCGGCAACGAGGCGCATCTGTCGGCCTTCGCCACCGAGGTGATCGGGCCGGACGCCGTACGCTCGCCGCTCTATCTCCACACCTCGCCGGAATTCGCCTGCAAGAAGCTGCTTGCCGCCGGCGAGCAGCGCATCTTCAGCCTGGGTGCCGTCTGGCGCAACCGCGAGCGCGGCCCCTTGCACCATCCCGAATTCACCATGCTCGAATGGTACCGGGTCGGCGAGACCTATGAGAGCCTGATGGCCGACTGTGCTGCGCTGCTGGCGCTGGCGGCCGAGCGTGCCGGTGCAAAAACCTTCCGCTTTCGCGGCCGCGAGGCCGACCCGTTCGCCGAGCCGGAGCGCCTGAGCGTCGCCGACGCGTTTTCGCGTTATGCCGGCATCGACCTGCTCGCCACGGTCGCCGCGGATGGCAGCACCGACCGCGCCGCCCTGCATGACGCCCTGGTCAAGGCAGGCTTGCGCACCGCGTTCGACGACAACTGGGCCGACCTGTTCAGCCGGGTGATGGTGGAAAAGGTCGAGCCGGCGCTGGGGCAGGGACGGGCCACCATTCTTTACGGCTATCCGATCTCGGAGGCCGCGCTCGCCCGGCCGAGTGCCGCCGACCCGCGCGTTGCCGAACGCTTCGAGCTCTATTGCTGCGGCGTCGAACTCGCCAACGCTTTCGGCGAACTCACTGATCCGGCCGAGCAGCGTCGCCGCTTTGCCGCCGAAATGGACGAGAAGGAGCGCGTTTATGGCGAGCGCTATCCGCTGGACGAGGATTTTCTCTCGGCTCTCGCCATCATGCCGCAGGCGAGCGGTTCGGCCCTGGGCTTCGACCGGCTGGTCATGCTCGCCACCGGCGCGCTCAGGATCGACGACGTGATCTGGACGCCTGTCGCCTGAAACGGGCTATGCGCGCGTGCCTGGCCGCTTCTGGCCGCGCCGCGCCAGAATATTGGCCACGACCAGCAGCACGATCGACAGGCCCATCATCAGCGTCGCGGCGGCGGTGATCGCGGGCGAGAGTTTTTCGCGCAAGCCAATGAACATTTCGAGCGGCATGGTGCGCTGGTTGGCGCTGGCCAGGAACTGCACCACGACCACCTCGTCGAACGAGGTGACGAAGGCGAACGCCGCGCCCGAGAGTACGCCGGGCAGGATCAGCGGCAGCATCACCTTGAAGAACGACCGCACCGGCCTGGCTCCCGAGATCGCTGCGGCGCGCATCAGATTGCGGTCGAAGCCGGTCAGGCTCGCCGCCACGGTGACGACGACGAAGGGGCTGGCAAGTGCCGTATGCGCCAGGATGATACCGGCATAGGTGCTGGCCAGCCCGACGCGGGCGTAGAACAGATACGAGCCGACGGCGGTGATCACCACCGGCACGATCAGCGGCGACAAAAGCAGCGGCATGACGATGCGGCGTCCCGGGAATTTTTCGTCGGCCAGAGCGATCGCCGTCATTGTGCCGAGCGTCGTGGCGATCAGCGTCGTGCCGAAGGCGACCAGCAGGCTGTTGCCGATCGCCGACTGCCAGCGCTGGGTGCCGAGCACGACCTCGTACCAGCGCGTCGAAATGCCTTCGAGCGGAAAGATGAAGAAGGAGCCGCTGTTGAACGACAGCGGCACCGGAATGAGGATCGGCACCAGCAGGAACAGGATCACCAGCCCGCACCACAGCCACAACAGCCCGATGCGGATGCGCTCGCCGGTGGTCGGATAGGGAGACAGCATCATGGCGAGAAGCTCCTATACGAGTTTCACCCGGTCGAGGCCGAGGATGCGGGCGAAGATGCCGAACAGCGCCAGCGTGAACACCAGCAGGATGAAGCTGAGCGCCGCCGCCATCTCCCAGTTCAGCTCGACATTGACGTAGTTGGCGATGAAGTTGCTGATCAGCTGGTCGCTGGCGCCGCCGATCAGCGCCGGCGTGATGTAGTAGCCGAGGCACAGGATGAAGGTGAGCAGGCATCCGGCCATGACACCCGGAAAGACCTGCGGAAGGTAGATGCGGCGAAACGCTGTGAACGGCCGCCCGCCCAGCGAATAGGCGGCCTTCATTTGCGACGGCGGGATGGTCCGCATGACGCTGTAGATCGGCAGCAGCGTGAACGGCAGCTGGATATGGGTCATGGCGATGATCAGGCCGACGCGGCTGTACATCAGGTCGAGCCGGTCGTCGGCGACGCCGAGCCACAGGAGCATATGGTTGACCAGGCCGAACTTCTGCAGCAGCACCGTCCAAGCCGCCGTGCGCACCAGGATCGACGTCCAGAACGGCAGCAGCACAGCGACGATCAGGATGGCGGCCAGCCCCTTCGGCGCGCTGGCGATGAGATAGGCCAGTGGAAAGCCCAGCAAGAGTGTCGCCAGCGTCACCGCCGCCGCGACGAAGAAGGTGCGCATGAACACCTGCAGGAAGATCGCCTGTTCGGGCGGCACGCGTTCGATCGAACCATCGGCGTTCCAGCGCAAGTCGAGGGCGCTGAGCAGATAGAACGAGGTCACGGCGTGGGTGCCGCTGGCGATCGCCGGCCAGGTGCCCGGCTGCGACCAGAACGGCACGGATTTCACCACCTCCAGCGGCGGCCTGTCGCCGGCGCCTTCGAGTTGGCGCACCGTCTTCAGCACCTGGCTGCGCGCGCCAGGCAGGCGGGCGTTCAGGCTCTTGGCGAGCTCATAAGAGGTGCCCTTGGCCTGATTGTCCTTGAGGTCGGCGGCTAATGCCAGGAAGGCAGCATCGTCGGGCAGGCCGCTGCCGCTCCAGCCGCTGAGCGCCTGGGACGTCTGCGGCAAGGCATTGGCGATGGTCGGATCGTAGACGGCGCGCGACAGCAACAGCACGATCGGGATGCCGAAGCTCAGCGCCAGCAGCACCAACAGTGGTGCGGCCAGCGCCAGCGAGCGCAGCCGGTCGCCGAACTCGGCGCGGCGGATCGCCGCCGACACCGACTTGAGATCGGCATCGGCGGCTGACCGGCCGCGGGCCAGCGCGGGCCGGTCGAGTTCGCTGGGCGGGACCGCCGTCATCGACTTCTACTGCGCGAGCCAGGCGTTGAAGCGCTTGACCAGGTCCTCGCCATAGTCGCCCCAGAATTCGGTGTCGGCGACGAGATAGGCACCCTTCAGATGCTCGGGAGCGTTCGGCAGCTTAGGCAAGGCGTCGGCGGCGACGAAGGACGCCGCATCGATGCGCACCGGTCCGTAGGTGATGTAGCTGGCGAGCTTGGCGTTGTTCTCGGGCTGGCTGATATAGGCAAGGTATTTGTAGGCGAGATCCGGGTTTTTGGCGCCCTTCGGAATCGCGATCATGTCGTATTCCAGGATCTGGTTGTTCCAGACGATCTTGAACGGCGCGCCGTCCTTGTCGATGGCGTTCTGGATGCGGCCGTTCCAGGCGGTGGTCATAACCACTTCCTTGGAAGCCAGAAGCTGCGGCGGCTGCGCGCCGGCATCCCACCAGACGATGTCCTTCTTGATCGTGTCGAGCTTCTTGAAGGCGCGGTCGACGCCTTCGGGCGTGCCCAGCACCTTGTAGACGTCGGCGGGCGCGACGCCATCGGCCATCAGCGCCCATTCGAGGTTCTGCGCCGGGAACTTGCGCATGGCGCGCTTACCCGGGAATTTGGTGGTGTCGAAGAGGTCGAGCACCGAGGTCGGCGCTTCCTTCAGCACGGTCGGGTCATAGGCCAGCACGTCGCCATAGGCGTCGAGGCCGACGCCGCAATCGAGCGCGGAGCCTTCGAGGAATTTGTCGCGCGGCGCGATCTTGGAGTAGTCGAGACGCTCCAGGATGCCAGCGTCGCAGCCCTGCAGCACGGTCGCGGTTTCCACCGTCACAAGGTCGATCGGCACGTTGCCGGTGTCGACCATGGCTTTGACCTTGCCGAGATCACCGAGATATTCCTGCTCGACGATCTTGGTTCCGGTCTCCTTGGTGAACGGCTCGAACCACGCCTTGCGCTGCGCGTCCTGCCAGGCGCCGCCGCTGGCCATGATCGACAGCTCGTCGGCGACGGCGGCGTGGCCGATCGCCATCCAGGCGGTTGCCGCCGCAAGCGCGAGCAGCCGGGTCTTGGTGATTTTCATGTGATCTTACTCCCCTGTTGTTTTTGATATCGATCCGGCCGTTCCGGCATCGGCCGGGAAGGCGCGGCAATCACCGGGCGCACAGGAAACCATCACCGGCTCCCCATTCGCCATGGTCGCTTCGGGGCCGACCTTGACGGTCAGCACCTGTCCGTTTTCGAGCCTGGCCAGCAGGCGCTGGTGATCGCCGAGATAGATGCGGCCGTCGACCGTGGCAGTCAGCCTGTTGCCGGCCTGCGCTGCGGCCGCCAGGCCGAGCCGCTCGGGGCGGATGGCGACATGGCAGGCGCCACCTTCGGCGACGCCGATGGCCAAAGCGGTGATCGCGCCGCCGCCGTCCAGAGCGACGCGGCATTCCTTGCCGACCACGTGTTCGACCTTGCCGGCCAGCGTGTTGTTCTCACCGATGAAGCTCGCCACGAAAGAGCTTTGCGGCGTGTTGTAGAGATCGTCGGGCGAGCCGAGCTGGGCGATGCCGCCATTGTTGAACACGGCGACGCGGTCCGACATCGTCAGCGCCTCGCTCTGGTCGTGCGTGACATAGACGATGGTGACGCCGAGCATCGTGTGCAGCTGCTTGATCTCGAGCTGCATATGTTCGCGCAGCTTCTTGTCGAGCGCGCCGAGCGGCTCGTCCATCAGCACCAGACTCGGCTCGAACACCAGTGCGCGCGCCAGCGCCACGCGCTGCTGTTGGCCGCCGGAAAGCTGCGTCGGCCGGCGGTCGCCGAACTGCTTGAGCCGCACCATGTCCAGCGCGCGGCCGACACGGGTGGTGATGTCAGCCTTGTCGATCTTGCGCACCGAGAGCGGGAAGGCCACGTTCTCCTCCACCGTCATGTGCGGGAACAGCGCGTAGTTCTGAAACACCATGCCGATGTTGCGCTCATAGGGCGGCAGCCGGTCGACCGAGCGGCCTTCCAGCGTGATGACACCCCTGGTCGGCCGTTCGAACCCGGCAAGCATGTTGAGCGTCGTCGTCTTGCCTGAGCCGGAAGGGCCGAGAAGGGTCAGGAATTCGCCGCGCGCCACGCCGAGGTTCAGCCGCGTCACCGCAAAGGTGCGGCCGTCATAGGATTTCTCGACGTCGGTGAATTCGACAAACCCCTTGAGGTCGGCTGCTGGTGCCGAGGCGGCGTTGCCGGCTGGCCGGGCTGTCGCGACGGCGGTCACGGGTGGAAATCCGTCGTGCGGCCGCCAAGGCCGTTGGTCGAAACGAAAAGGGGCTTGCGTTGCATGTCTCGGTCTCGCGGGGCGCTGGCCGCACAAGGGCGGCAAACCAAACTTGTATGCTCACACAATCGATGGCTAAAGAACCATAGATGCAGACAAGTTTCCACGTCAAGCGACTTTTTTTACGATTGTGTGGGATTTTCGCGGTCGGATATTGAATTTATCAACCAGACAAGCGCTATTGTCCGGCGCATTGTCTTATGCTAGATGCCAATCGTCTCAACAGTCCGAATCCGCCAATCCGCATGCTTCAAGACCTGCAACTCGCCTCGGATGAAGGTCCGGTCTATCGCCGCCTTGCCGACGCAATTGCCGAACGGATCGCCGCCGGCACGCTTGCCGTGGGCGACAGGCTGCCGCCGCAGCGCGAGATCGCGCGAGCGCTGGGCATCAATGTCACCACGGTAACGCGGGCGCTGTCGACGCTGCAGGAGCGCGGTCTGCTCGAAGCACGGCCGGGGCGCGGCACGACCGTCGCCGCCCGCGATGCCGGCGAAAGGCCGGGCTTCGTCTCGGCGCCGAGCGACGACAGCGGCGTCGTCGACCTGTCCGTCAACCGGCCGGCGACGTCAGCCTATCTCGACGCGCTGGCATTGCTCTTGCCGCGCATGGCCAAGCACCGGCACTACGCCACGCTGCAGGACTACCATCCGCCGGAAGGACCGTTGTGGGCGAGATCGGCGATCGCCGAATGGATGCGGCCGGTGGCCGGCGACGGCGATGCTGGCCGCGTCGTGCTGGCGGCTGGCGCCCAGCACGGGCTGGATTGCGTGCTTGGCGCCGTGACCAAGCAGGGCGAGGTCATTCTCGCTGACGAGGTCACCTATCAGGGCATCAATGCGCTCTGCCGGGTGCATGGGCTCGATCTCAGGGGCGTCGCCATGGATCGCGGCGGTATGCGCCCGGACGCATTTGATGCCGCCTGCGGGCAACTTCGGCCCCGCGCGGTCTTCCTGGTGCCGACACTGCACAACCCGACGACGATCACGCTCAGCGCCGAACGCCGCAACGAACTGGTCGCAGTCGCCCGCCGCCACAATGTGCTGATCATCGAGGACGACGTCTATCGTCCGCTGGCCGACAATCCGCCGCCGTCGCTGGCCAGCCTCGAGCCGGAGCTGACGGTCCATATTGGCGGCCTGTCGAAATGCATCGCGCCGGGGCTGAGGCTCGGTTTCGTCATCGCGCCGCGCGCCATCGCCGGCCAGGTGGCGGCCGCACTTCGCATCAATTGCTGGAGCATCAGCCCGATGGCGGCGCTGATCGGTACGCAATTGCTGGAGGAGGGGACGGCAACGCGCATCATCGAGGCACAGAAGCAGGAACTGCGCCAGCGCCAGGCGGTGCTGAGCGACATCCTCGGCGGCTTCGATGTCCAGACCCATCCGACGTCGACCCATGCCTGGCTGCGGCTCCCCGAACCTTGGCGCGGCGCCGGCTTTGCCCGCACCTGCCAGCAACGCGGCGTTGCCGTGCTGCCGGGCGACGCCTTCGCTATCGGCCGCGAGCCGGTACAGCATGGGGTGCGCATCAATGTCGGCGCCGCCCGTTCGCTCGACGATTTGCGGATGGCGCTGAGCACGATGGCCGAGCTGCTTGCGGCCGGCCATCTGCAACTGCCTGGCTTCGTCTGAGGGGTCAGTCGTGGCCGCATCCGAAACAGTCGAGATCGCCATCGTCGGCGCCGGTGTTGTCGGGTTGGCGACGGCGCTCAGGCTTGCCGGAGAGGGGCGCGAGGTTCTGCTCATCGATCCTAACGAGCCGGGCTCCGGCGCTTCCTTCGGCAATGCCGGGACGATCGCCGAATATGCCTGCATGCCGGTCGGCAACCCGGCCGTGCTGCACGCCTTGCCAAAGCTGCTGCTCGATCCCGACAGCCCGTTTGCGCTGCGCTGGACCGCGCTTTTCCAGCTGGCGCCATGGCTCGCCCGTTTCGTCAGGCAGTCGCTGCCCGGGGCCACCCGCGCCAATGCCTTGGCGCTTGCCGGGCTGCTGTCAGAAGCCTTGCCGGCCTGGGGAGAGATGGTGCAGGAGGCCGGCCTGCAGGACCTTATGCGCCGCAATGGCTGCCTCTATCTCTACCGCCGCGAGAGCGACTTTGCCGCTGCCGCCGGCGGCCGGGCGTTGCGTGCCGAATTTGGCGTCCACCAGGAGGTGCTGACGCCGCAGCAGGTCGCCGTGCTGGAGCCCGGCCTGCAGGCGATCGCGGCCCGTGGCCTGTACTTTCCGGACTCGCTGAACGTCACCGATCCGAGCATGGTGATGCGCCGCCTGCTCGAGGCGGCCGTCGCACGCGGCGCGTCGCTGGCCAGGGCCGAAGTGACCGGCCTGCGAGCCGGCGCCGGCGGCGTGGAACTCAGCGGCCCGGGTTTCCGGGTCAAAGCGAAGACGGTGGTCATCGCCGCCGGCGCACGCTCACGCGCCTTGGCCGCGCAAGCCGGCGACAGCGTTCCGCTCGAGACCGAGCGCGGCTATCACCTCGAATTTTCAACCGATGCGCCGCTGCTCAACCGGCCGGTCAGTTCCGTCGATCTCGGCTTCTACATGACGCCGATGGCCGGCCGGCTGCGTGTTGCCGGCACTGTCGAGCTTGGCGGGCTTGCCGCACCGCCCAATCCGCGCCGACTGGCGCTGCTCGACCGCGGCGTGAGGCAGATCTTTCCCCAGCTCGGCAAGCCGTCATCGGAATGGCTCGGCTTCCGGCCATCGCTGCCCGATTCGCGTCCGGTCATCGGGCTCTCGCGCCGCAGTCCCGGCGTCGTCCACGCGTTCGGCCATGGCCATCTCGGGCTGACATTGGCGCCGATCACGGCGCGGCTGGTCGCCGATCTTATCGCCGGACACGGCGATGCGGCGCGCGTCGCTCCTTTTGCCGCAGATCGCTTCTGACGGTCCTTTCCTCCTTAGGACGCGAAGCCTTCTCGGCGAGACCGGAAAGGCGAGATGGGCGTGGCTGGGGCTCTGAACCGGCTGCCTTGCCTTTTGATTGCCGCGTTTCCCATTGTACAAGCCACGGCGGACCAATAGATGGGTGCCAGTGGCTTCCTCCGAAGGCCGGCAGAAAAAGCAGGATTGATACGCATGACCGATACGCTCGACGCAGCGAAATTGACCGACCGCGTCGCGGCCCTGGTCGAGGCCGCCAGACGCGCCGGCGCCGATGCCGCGGATGCGGTCGCGGTGCGTGGCCGCTCGGCCGGCGTGTCGGTGCGGCTGGGCAAGGTCGAGGCCACCGAATCGTCCGAGAGCGAAGATGTCTCGCTGCGTGTGTTCGTCGGCCAGCGCGTGGCGAGCGTTTCGGCGACCGCCGCCTCCGACCCGAAGGCGCTGGCCGAGCGCGCGGTCGCCATGGCCAAGGTGTCGCCGGAGGATCGCTATCAGGGGCTCGCCGATCCGGCGCTGCTGGCCGGCAAGCCGCGCGACCTCGATCTGTTCGACCCGACCGAGGTTTCGGCCGATGAATTGAAGGAAGCGGCCCTTGCGGCGGAAGCGGCAGCACTTGCCGTCAAGGGCGTCACCAACTCGTCCGGCAGCAGCGCCGGCGCCGGGCTCGGCGGGCTGGTGCTCGCCACCTCGCACGGCTTCGTCGGCCAGTATGTCGCCTCGCGCTTTTCGCGCTCGGCCAGTGTCATTGCCGGCGAGGGCACCGGCATGGAGCGCGACTACGAGTACTCCTCGCACCAGCATTTTTCCGATCTCGACGCACCCGAAGATATCGGCCGCAAGGCCGGCGAGCGCGCCGTGCGCCGCCTCGGCGCCCGCAAGGCGGCGACCGGGTCGGTCGATGTCGTGTTGGATCCGCGCGTCGCGCGCGGCATTGCCGGCCATCTCGCCGGCGCCATCAATGGCGCCGCCGTGGCGCGCAAGACAAGCTTCCTGCGCGACATGATGGGCAAGCAGGTGGCGTCGGCAGCGATCACCGTCACCGACGAACCGCTGCGCCGCCGTGGCCAGGCCTCGCGCCCCTTTGACGGCGAGGGCATCGAGGGAAAGAGGCTGCTGATGGTCGAAAAGGGCGTGCTCAATCACTGGTTCCTGTCGACCTCTGCCGCGCGTGAACTCGGCCTGACCACCAATGGACGCGGGTCGCGCAGCGGCTCCTCCGTCTCGCCTTCCTCGACCAACCTCGCCATCGAGCCGGGCGAACGCACGCCGGAAGATTTGATCAAATCGCTGAAGAGCGGCTTCTACGTCACCGAAGTGTTCGGCCAGGGCGTCGACATGATCACCGGCGAGTACAGCCGCGGCGCGTCCGGCTTCTGGATCGAGAATGGCGAACTTGCCTATCCCGTCGCGGAAGTGACCATTGCCTCCAATTTGAAGACGATGTTCCTCAACATGGTCCCGGCCAGCGATCTCGACCGCGATTTCGGCACCGCGGCCCCGACGCTGATGATCGAAGGGATGACCCTTGCCGGCGCCTGATACGGTCATATCGGCCGGGGCCGGCGAGGACCTGGCCCTGCTGCGCGACGCCGCCCGCGAGGCCGGCATCATCGCCATGCGCTATTTCGGCAACAACCCGCAGGTCTGGATGAAGGGCGGCACCTCGCCGGTCAGCGAAGCCGACCACGCCGCCGACGCCTATCTGCGCGACACGTTGCTTTCCGCGCGGCCTGACTATGGCTGGCTGTCGGAGGAAACCGCCGACAATCCCGTCAGGCTTTCGGCGCGCCGTACCTTCGTTGTCGACCCGATCGACGGCACGCGCGGCTTCCTCGAAGGCCTGCGCTCCTGGTGCGTCAGCGTCGCGGTGGTCGAAGACGGTCGCACGCTGGCCGGCGTGCTCGAATGCCCGGCCATGGGAGAGACCTATTGGGCGCTGCCCGGCGAAGGCGCGTTCCTGAACGACCGTCGCATTGCCGTGCGCCAGCTCTCGGCCAAGGTCGAGATTGGCGGGCCGAAGCCGCTGGTCGACCTGATGCCGGCTAAATGGCAGGGCCGGCTGAACCGCGTGACCCATATTCCTTCGCTCGCCTACCGGCTGGCGATGGTGGCCAATGGCCGCCTCGATGCAACCTTCGTCAAGCCGAGCGCGCATGACTGGGACATCGCCGCCGCCGATCTCATCCTGCACGAGGCCGGCGGTGCCTTGCTCGACCGGAATGGCGAGCGGCCGCGCTATGCCGGCGAGGTGATTCGCCATGGCGCGCTCGCCGCCGGCAGCGGCGCGCTGCTTGCCGTGCTCGCCGGTGTCATTGCCGGGCTGGACAGTTAACCATCATCAAAGGTTCCAAAATCGGCGGCTTTGGTCTAGACCTCTGCAAACTCACGATATGTGAAGGACCGACATGACCGCGGAAGACGGAAAGAAGCAGCTTTTGCACCTGGTTTTCGGCGGCGAGCTGAAAAAGCTGGGCGGAACCGAATTCCGCGACCTCGACGGGCTCGACATCGTCGGCATCTACCCCGACTATCAATCCGCGCACACGGCCTGGAAGGCCAAGGCGCAAGCCAGTGTCGATAACGCCCATATGCGCTATTTCGTCGTTCACCTGCATCGGCTGCTCGACCCAGACAGCAAGGCCGTCGGTTGACTTCTATGCACCATGATGCGGCGAAAGCGCCGGCCGGCGAGGCCGCGCCCGCGGGCCGTGGCGGCAGCCGAGCCACCAAGGCCTTCTGGCGCAGGGTCCGCGAACCGCTGGCGCAGTCGCGAATCGTCAAGAACGTCATCGTCGGCCTGCTCGCCCAGTTCGTGCGTCTGGTGCGCCTGACCAATCGCCTGGTCGAGGGATCGGCGAAGGTTGCGGGCGGCGCCTATGCGCATCTGGAACCCGGCATCATCGCGCTCTGGCACGGCCAGCATCTTCTGACGCCGGCCTACTATCCCAAGGGGCGGCCGCTGGTCGCCATGGTCTCGCGCAGCGCCGATGCCGAGCTCAACGCGCTGATGCTCGAGAGATTCGGCATCGAGGCCGTGCGCGGCTCCGGCGGACGTGACAGCACCAGGCATCTCGACAAGGGTGGCGCCAAGGCGTTGATTGCCCTGAAAAAGTCGCTCACGGCCGGCAAGAACGTCGCCATGATCGCAGACATACCCCACGGCACGCCGCGCGACGCGGGGCTCGGCATCGTCCTTCTGGCGCGGCTCTCGGGCCGCCCGATCATGCCCGCGGCCATCGCCACCAGCCGCCGCAAAGTGCTGGAGAAGAGCTGGGACAAGACCACGATCAACCTGCCTTTCGGCCGAGCCTCGATCGTCCTCGGGACGCCGGTGCTGGTGCCGGCCAATGCCGACGACGCCGAGATGGAGCGCAAGCGCCAGGAACTGACCGCCTCGCTCAACGCCGCCACCGCCGAGGCCTACCGCCTCGTGGACGGCCCTAAGTGAGCGAGCGCTGGGCGCGCGCCATGCTGTCGGCCTACCGCTACGCGGGCGCCGCCGCCTATCCGCTGATCGGGCCCTACGTCGCCTGGCGCACCTCCCGTGGCAAGGAAGATCGAGTGCGCCGGCGCGAGCGCTACGGCGTCGCCGGCCGGCCACGCCCGGAAGGGCCGATGATCTGGATCCACGCAGCGAGTGTCGGCGAGACCCTCGCCGTCATTCCCCTGGTCGAGAGCATCCTCGACTACGGCGTCAACATCGTGCTGACCACCGGCACCGTCACTTCCGCGCAAGTCGCCGACGAGCGGCTTGGCGCCCGCATCATCCACCAATATGTGCCGCTCGACCTGAAGCCGGCGGTCAGCCGCTTCCTCGACCATTGGCGGCCGGACCTGGCGATCATCGCCGAATCGGAAATCTGGCCGATGACCATGCTGGAACTCGGCGCCCGGCGCGTGCCGCAGGTGCTGGTCAACGGCAGGCTGTCCGACCGCTCCTTCACCTCCTGGAAGAAGCGCGCCAACATCGCCGAGGCATTGTTCGAGAACCTTGCCCATGTCGTCGCCCAGTCGGATGTCGACGGTGAGCGCTTCCGCTCGCTGGGCGCCCGGCCGGTCACCGTGTCGGGCAATCTCAAGGTCGACACCGCGCCGCCGCCGTTTGACGAACGGGCGCTGTCCTCGCTGAAGCGGCAGATCGGCGAGCGGCCGACCTGGGCGGCGATCTCGACCCATGACGGCGAGGAAGTGGTGGCGGCGGAAGTCCACGCCATGCTGCACAGGCGCCATCACGGCCTGCTGACGATCATCGTTCCGCGCCATCCCGACCGCGCCGAGGCGCTGGCCGCGCAGATTTCCGGCATGGGCCTGAAGCTCGCCCGGCGCAGCAAGGGCGACAGGATCACCGCCGACACCGACATCCTGCTCGGCGACACGATCGGCGAGATGGGGCTTTACCTCAGGCTGACGGAGATCGCCTTCGTCGGCCGTTCGCTGACCTCCGAGGGTGGCCAGAACCCGCTGGAACCGGCGATGCTGGAGACGGCGGTACTCGCCGGCCGCAACGTTCAGAATTTCCGCGAGGCCTATCAGCGGCTGCTCGACAGTGGCGGCGCGAGACTCGTGCGCGACCGCGACATGCTGGCCGGCGCCGTCAATTTCCTTCTGACCAACGAGGCGGCGCGCTATGAGATGATGGCCGCCGGTGTGGCGACCGTCGACGAGATGCGCGGCGCGTTGGCGCGCACGCTGAAGTCGCTGGAGCCCTATATCCAGCCGCTGGTCGTCAAGTCGCGCCTGAAGGGCGCCAACGGGAGGTAGCGTGACCTCCGAGGCGCCGCCCTTCTGGTGGGAAAAGCCGGACTGGCGCGTGCTGGCGCTGTCGCCGCTGTCGGCCGCCTATGCAATTGTCGCCGGTCGCCGCATGCGCCGTGCACCGCGCGAAAAGGTCGAGGCACCGGTGCTGTGCGTCGGCAATTTCACCGTCGGCGGCACCGGCAAGACGCCGGTGGCGATTGCGCTGGCCAGGCAGGCCAAACGCATGCAGCTCAATCCCGGTTTCCTGTCGCGTGGCCATGGCGGCTCGTTCGCGCAGCCGCATCTCGTTGATCCGCACCATGACGCCGCCAAACATGTCGGCGACGAGCCGCTGCTTCTGGCCGAACATGCGCCGGTCGCGGTGACGCCGAACCGTGCGGCGGGCGCCAGACTGCTCATCGAGAAGCATGGCTGCGACTTCCTCATCATGGACGACGGCTTCCAGAGCGCGCGCATCCATATCGACTTTGCGCTGGTCGTCGTCGACACGCGCTATGGCATCGGCAACGGCCGCGTCATCCCCGGCGGGCCGCTCAGGGCAAACATCGTCGACCAGCTGGTCTTCACCAGTGCGTTGCTGAAGATGGGCGAGGGCACAGCGGCCGATGCGGTGGTCCGCCAGGCGGCGCGCGCCGGCCGGCCGATCTTCGAGGCGCATACCTTACCTCGGGGTAAGGAGCGCTTTGCCGGCAAAAGGTTCCTGGCCTTCGCCGGCATCGGCCATCCCGAAAAATTCTTCGACACGCTTCGCGCCGCCGGCGGCGAGGTCGCGCTCTCGAGGGCCTTTCCGGATCATCATTTCTACGGTGAGGACGAGCTTGCCGAACTCGCCGGCACCGCGCGCCGCGAAGGGCTTCGCCTCGTCACCACCGCCAAGGATGCGGCCCGGCTACGCCACGGCACTGCACTCGCCGGGTTCCTGGATCAGCTCGACGTGCTGGAAATCGACACCGTGTTCGAGCTCGACCACGTGCCGGAGCGGATCATCGACGAAACGCTGGATGCGTGGCGGCAGCGGAAGTTGCGGGGGTGACTAGCGCCGGCTGCGCAGATCCGGATTCGCTTCCATCTCACGCCGCAGCGAGGCAGTGGCGTTCGCATAAGGCTCTTGCCTGGCGACGCTCCAATATTTGAGCTCGTCGAGCGGTATGCTCTCGCCGGTCACCGCGCAGCGCACGAACGTGCCGGGGCTGGTGACCTGGAAATCGCCATCGAGATAGCGAATCCGGGCTTCCTTGCCGCCAGGGCCTTCGAAGCGGTTCATCATGAGGTGGCGCCAAGGTTCATGAGAATGTCATCGCCATAAATTGCCAGCGAGGTCAAGCTTGACGCAATGCTGATGGCCTATTGTCCGATTTGATACTGCTAGAGCAATTCCAGGAAAAGTGTGAAACGGGTTTTCCGTCCGGGATTGCGTCAAGACAAAGAGATAGAGTGGTTCGGCGTTTCCGTGAAACGATGAACCGCTCTTGCGGGGACCGGCATGGACATTTCCTCTGCCCGCCTGACATCGTTGTTGCGGCAAGCCTTCACGCCGGAGGCTTTGCCGTCGGCGAAGGCCGATCCAGCGAGGACGGCGCTCATCAAGGCTTTGGTTGCGCCGCCGGCACCGGCGGTAGGGCCGTCGCAGCCGATGGCGGCTGTGCTGCCGACCCTGCTGCCGGCCGGCGCTGCCGGAATGCCGCAGCAATTGTCCTCGTCCGAGATCGAGCATGCCTACCGGCTCCTGATCGACCCGGGCGCGGATGCGGCAAGCGATGCCACACCGGTCACAACCGCCGCGAGGAGACAGGCGCCGGAAGCCGACACCGCGCAACGTGGCTTGGCGTTGGCCCAGGTGACCGCAGATGAGGGCGGCAAGCCAATTGTCATGGCTTGGTTGGCGCTTCTCACAGCAGAGGTCTCGCCGCTTCGCCGTGCTCCCGCCATTGGCTCGGAAGCGAGACAAGGGCAGCGCGGCTCTCGGCCGGGCGACATGGCGGAGCCCGAACCCAGGCACATGAGCGTCGGACTGATGTCGTTTGGCGCCGGGTTGCTTGCCTGCGCGATCGTCGGATTTCTGCTGACGGTGCTTCGCTAGCCCTCGGCCTCGATAAACGCCTCGATCTTTTCCGGCGCCAGCCCGGCCTGCGCAGCGATGCGGCGGGCAAGGTCGGCGGCGGCGGCGCGCGGGCGGCCGGCGGGCCGGTCGAGCCAATAGGAGATCGGATTGAGCGCGACGCGGTCGTCGACGGCGACGATACGCCCCGACTTCAGCTGATCCTGCGTCAGCGGCGGCCGTGCAAGCGCGATGCCTAGACCGTGCGCGGCGGCGTCGAGCACCAGATTATAGTCCTCGAAGCGGCGGTCGTGCGGGCGCGGGCGGTAGTCCATGCCCTGCGCCGCGAACCAGGCGCGCCAGGTGGACGCATCGGAATCGTTGATCAGCGGGAATTTGAGCAGCCGGGCAGGATCGCCACGGCCGATCTCGTTCGCCAGTTCCGGCGAGGCGACCGGAAAGACATGTTCCTCGAACAGCTGCACCGAAACGCGGCCGGGAATGCGGCCGCGTCCGCAGCGGACCGAAAGATCGATGCCCTCATCGGCGAGATCGGCCTGACGGTTGTCGACGTCGAGCACGATGCGCAATTTGGTCGGGTTGTTCTCGAGTGCGGCCATGCGCGGCATCAGCCACAGTCCTCCCACCGAGGGAATGGAGGCGAGCCGCACCACGGCGGTGCCGCGCGGCTCCACCCAGCGGTCGGAATTGCTCGCGATCAGAGCGAAGGCTTCGGTGGTCCTGAGATGCAGACGATTACCCTCGATGGTCAGCGACACGCCGCGAGCGCCGCGATCGAACACTTTCAGCCCCAGCCAGTCCTCCAGCTTGGCGATCTGCCGGCTGACGGCGCCATGGGTGAGGTTGAGCTTTTCGGCGGCGGCTGAAAAACTCCCGGTGCGCGCCGCCGCGTCGAAGGCGCGCAAGGTCTCGAGCGGCAGCATCGGTTCTAAGCTGTGATCCATGCTCACAGGTGACCCTCGATTTGCTCGTTTGTCAACCGGCCGGCAATGGCATTTCTATACATCATGCAATTGAATCGCGAGGACGGTCAGATGAGCGCTTACACCGGCACGTTGAATTCGACACAGCGCATGGACACCACGGCGGTCATCGCGGTGACCCTCACCGTGGTCGGTTGGGCCTCCGCCTTTCCGGCCATCCGCGCCGGCCTCGCTGCCTTCGATCCGCTGGAACTCGGTGCGCTGCGCTTCGCCATCGCCGCCGTGCCGGCCGCGATCTTCCTCGCCGTCAAGCGCCCGGCGCTGCCCAGGATCGACGAATTGTGGCGCTTCGCCTTCGGTGGCGCCATCTTCGTCGCGCTCTACACGGCGATGCTCAATTTCGGCGAGCTGACGGTTTCGGCCGGTGCCGCCGGCTTCATCATCAATGTCAGCCCGATCTTCACCGCCATCATGGCCATGGCGCTGCTTGGCGAACGCTTCTCCGGCCTGGCCTGGCTCGGCACGGCGATCTCTTTCGCTGGCATCGGCATCATCGCCATGGGCGAGGGGCAAGGCCTGCATTTCAACACCGGCGCGCTGCTGGTCTTGGGCTCCGCTCTGTGCTCAGCCGTCAACACCATCGTCCAGAAGCCGCTTTTCGCCCACCACCACCCGCTGACCATAGCCGCTTCGAACATGGTGCTCGGCGCGCTCTGCCTGGCACCCTTCCTGCCCAACGCGCTCTCGCAGGCCGCGGTCGCCGACGCCGCCGGTATTGGCGCCGTCGTCTTCCTCGGCATCGTGCCGAGCCTGATCGCCTACGCCGCCTGGGCAACCGCGCTGTCGCGCCTGCCGGCCGCGCGCGCCTCGAACTTCCTCTATCTGGTGTCGCCGGTGGCCACCCTGATCGGCCTCTTCTGGCTCGGCGAAGTGCCGACCCTGCTCGGCATCATCGGCGGCGCACTGGCGCTTGGCGGCGTCGTCGTGGTGAATTTGAAGAGGTGAATCAGAGGGTTGTAGCGGTTGGCTGCATTAGGGCTGGCGAGCAAGCGAGCTTACGAAGTCGGATATCTGACGGCTGCCACGCAAGTTGATCACCGGCACCAGTGCTCCCCTCGCCAGACGCTCCTGCTCGATGAGCGGTAGACTGTCACGGTCGAAATTCCAGATGTAGCGAAGAAACTCCAAAAACTCTTTGTCCAGTCTCTCCCGGCATCCGGCCGCAAGATCAGGCCGAGGCCGGTTCAATGCGCTACGCAATATGACCCGGCTCAGGCAGGTTACGCGAGGGGTGTCGAGCCAGACAACGAGATTGGCGCGGGGCAGCCTTAGGTCGAAAGTCTGCCGATAATAGTTTCCCTCGCACACCCAGCCGTTACCAGAGATGGCTTGGCTGACGCTTGCACGAAAGACCGCATTTTGAGGTTTGGTCCAACCCGGCCCCCAGAACAGTCTGTCCAAATGCACGACCGGCAATTTCAGCCGTTCGCCCACTTCCCTCGCCAGGGTTGATTTGCCGCTTCCAGCATTTCCGAGAATTACGATCCGTTGCACGAGGCGACCTCGGAAAGCTTGGGTTCTCACCCCCACGATGCGAGGGAGAGGTGGCCGCAAACGCCGACGGAACTGGTAAGCGTGTTCGTCACCGCCGCCCGAACAGCCGTTCGATATCCGCGAGCTTGAGCTCGATATAGGTCGGGCGGCCATGGTTGCAGGTGCCGGAGCCCGGCGTCGCCTCCATCTGGCGCAGCAGCGCGTTCATCTCCTCGGCCTTCAGCAGACGGCCGGAGCGCACCGAGCCGTGGCAGGCCATGGTCGCGGCGATCCTGTCCAGTCGGCCTTTCAGCGTCTCGACCGTGTCGTTGTCGGCGATCTCGTCGGCGAGGTCGCGCACCAGCTGCTGCACATTGGTTTCGCCGAGCATCGACGGCGTCTCGCGCACCGCGACGGCACCCGGCCCGAAGCGCTCGATGCCGAGGCCGAAGCGGGCCAAGGTCTCGGAATGCATGGCAAGCCGCTCGGCATCCTCCTCCGGCAGGTCGACGATCTCCGGCAGAAGCAGCATCTGCGAGGGCACCGCGCGGGCGTGCAGCGCATTCTTCAAAGCTTCGTAGACCAGCCGCTCATGCGCGGCATGCTGGTCGACGATGACGAGCGAATCCCTGGTTTGGGCGACGATGTAGTTCTCATGCACCTGCGCCCGCGCTGCACCCAGCACTGTGCCGAGCAGCGTCTCGGCCGCCTCGTCCTGGCCGGCGCGCGCATCGGCGCTGGCCAGCGACCCGGCATCGAAGGCGGCCTGATCGTTCTCGCGGAAGCCGCCACTACCGGATCCACCGCCTTCCATGTCGAGCGGCCGCTGCGCTGAGCGGTCGAACCCGGAAAAGCCCGAGGCGCGATAGGCCGCATCGTAGCTGCGGTGTCCATGGGCCGGGCCGGGATGCGCGTAGCTGGCAGCACCCGGCCGGAACGCCGCCATCATGCCGGCCGCACCTGTGGTCGCGGCGCGGATGCCGGCATCGGCCAGCGCCTCGCGGATGGCGCCGACGATCAGCCCGCGCACCAGTCCGGGGTCGCGGAAGCGCACATCGGCCTTGGCCGGGTGGACATTGACGTCGACGGTTCCCGGATCGAGCGTCAGGAACAGCACGGTCACGGCGTGGCGGTCGCGCGGCAGCACGTCGGCGAAAGCGCCACGAATGGCGCCGGCGATCAGCTTGTCGCGCACCGGCCTGCCATTGACATAGGCATATTGCTGCAGCGCGTTGGCGCGGCTGAACGACGGGATCGAGACATGGCCGGCAAGCTGCACGCCGTCGCGGGTCGCATCGATGGCGATCGCATTGTCCGGAAAGTCGGCGCCCATCACTTGTGCGACACGGGCAAGGCGGCCCTCGGAGCTGTCGTCGGTCGCCGGCAATTCCAGTGTCGAGCGGTCGGAGCCGGCCAGCGTGAAGCGCACGGCAGTGAAGGCGATGGCAATCCGCTTGACCACGTCGCTGGTTGCCGAGCTTTCGGCGCGTTCGCCCTTCATGAATTTGAGCCGGGCAGGCGTGGCGAAGAATAGGTCGCGCACCTCGACCGTCGTACCGCGATTGGCCGCCGCCGGCTTGACGGCGGATATACGGCCGCCCTCGATGCCGATCTCGGCGGCGCTGTCGCCGGATGCGGTGCGCGAGCGGATCGACAGCCGCGCCACCGAACCGATCGACGGCAGCGCCTCGCCGCGGAACCCGAGCGAGCGGATGTCGTGGATGTTGTCGCCAAGCTTGGACGTGCAGTGGCGGGCAATCGCCAGCACCAGCTCCTGTTCGGGGATGCCGTAGCCGTCGTCGGTGACGCGGATCAGGTTCAGCCCGCCACCGGCGGTAACGATCTCGACGCGGGAAGCACCGGCATCGAGCGCGTTTTCGACCAGTTCCTTGACCACGCTCGCCGGACGCTCGATGACTTCGCCGGCGGCGATCTGGTTGATCATCGTTTCGGAAAGCTGGCGGATGGGCATGGGAGCACTATAGGCGGATTCGTAACGGATGCGGAAGTTTTCGATGCGGCGGAATAGCGGACAAGACGGCGGGGCAGCACCCCCTCGCTGCGATCCCAGCTATGCGGCTTGCCTCGTCACGCCTGCGCCGCCAGCCAGTCCCGCACCTTGCGGGCATTGTCGCTGAGCTCGCGGTTCTTCGGCCAGATGACGTAGAATCCGACGCCGGTCCTCAGCACATGATCCGTCACCGGCACCAACAGTCCAGATGCCACGAGGCGCGCGACCAGATGCCGCCAGCCGAGCGAGATGCCTTGTCCCTCCATGACCGCCTGAATCACCAAGGCATAGTCATTGATGCGCAAGCCGCGCTCGGCATTACGGAGGCTGGTTCCTGCGGACGCGAACCATTCGTCCCAGTTCGGGGCCTCGCGGTAGGGCTCCTCGAGATGGATGAGTCGGTGCGTTGCCAGTTCCTCGACGGTCTTCGGCAGCCCAAACTTCGCCAGATAGTTGGGGCCTGCGACCGGGAAGATCTCCTCGTCAGAGAGCGACAGCGAATGATAGTCCGGCCAATCGCGCGGCACGCCGCCGCGCACGCCGAGCGGGATGCCCTCGGCGATGATGTCGAGGTCGCGGTCGGCGGTCTGGATGCGTAGATCAACGCCCGGCAATTCGTCGCGGAACTGCTGCAGGCGCGGCATCATCCAGAACGAGCCGAAGGCGGTCGACGCGGCAAGCGTCACATGGCCGCCGGTCACCTGCAGGCGCAGGTCTTCCGCCGATTTTCGGATGTGGGACAGGCCGAGTGAGACATCGGCGTGGAAGCGCTCGCCGGCCTCGGTCAGGCTGACCTGCCGGTGGCGGCGTTGGAACAGCTTGGCACCGAGCTGTTCCTCCAACCCGCGCACAGCATAGGAGACGGCGGCCTGCGTCATGCCGAGCTCGCGCCCGGCGGCGGTGAAGCTCGACAGCCGCCCGGCCGCCTCGAAGACGATCAGGCTGCCGGCCGAGGGCAGGAGGTGGCGCAAGCTTCGCATAAGCAGAGCTTATACAAGAGATCAGGTTTTTCCAGCGTCACAGTCATATTTCGTCTCGCTAAGTTGACGGGCTCAGGGAGGATTGACTTGCCATGAACGCACCGGCCGTTGAAGTGACCGAAACTGCCCACCGCCGCAGCGGTGGCCGTCTGGGGCGCAAGGCGATGCGGGGCGTGCCCATGGCGTCGTTTCCAACCCTGGTCCGCCAGATCCCCGCCTATCAGATGGTCCCAGACGAGGCGGTGGAGCTGATCCACCAGGAGTCGCTCTCGATCCTTGAAGAGGTGGGCTGCGAGTTCCGCGACGACGAGGCGATCGCCCTGTGGAAGGCCGCCGGAGCCGATGTCTCCGAGACGCGCGTCCGTATCGACCGTGCGCTCTTGATGGAACTGGTCTCGAAGGTCCCGCCAGAGTTCACCCTCAATGCCCGCAACCCCGAGCGTACCGTGCGCGTCGGCGGCAAGAATTCCATCTTCGTTCCGATGTATGGCGCGCCTTACGTGCGCGACCTCGACAACAACAGGCGCTACGGCTCGCTTGCCGACCTCAACAATTTCCATAAGCTCGCCTACATGGCGCCGGCGCTGCACTCGTCGAGCTCGGTCATCTGCGAGCCGATGGAAATTGCGGTGCCCAAGCGCCATCTGCACATCATCCACTCAGCGCTGAAGCACTCCGACAAGCCGTTCATGGGCATTGTGACGTCGAAGGAGCGGGCGGAAGACACCATGGCGATGGCCGGCATCGTGTTCGGCGAGGATTTTGTCCGCGACAATTCGGTGCTTGTGGCGATCACCAACTGCAACTCGCCGCTGGTCTGGGACGCCACCATGCTGGACGCCATGAAGGTCTACGCGCGCAGCAACCAGCCGTTGATCCTGGCGCCCTTCGCGCTGTGCGGCGCCTCGACCTCGGCATCCGCCGTCGGCGCGGTCGCGCAGGTCAATGCGGAAGCGCTGGCCGGCGTCGCGTTCACGCAGCTGCTGCGTCCGGGTTCGCCGCAGATCTACGGACAGTTCATGGTCACGGTCGACATGAAGACCGGCGCGCCCATGGGTGGCACGCCGGAAGCCGCCCAGATGATGTATCTGATGGGCGCGCTGGCCAGGAAATACCGGCTGCCGTGGCGCACGTCGGGCTTCCATGTCGGCTCGAAGCTCAACGACGCCCAGGCCGGCTACGAGGCGAACATGCTGATGCATGCCGCCATCCTGGCCGGCGCCAACTACATCTGGCACTCCGCCGGCTGGCTCGAGGCCGGCCTGACCTGCGGCTATTCGAAATTCGCGACCGACTGCGAGCAGCTTGTCGGCTGGTACAAATATGCCGGCGGGCTGCCGTTCGACGATTTCAAGGAAGCCATGGCGGCGATCCGCGAGGTCGGGCCGCAGGGTCATTTCCTCGGCACCCAGCACACGCTCGAACATTTCGAGTCCGCTTTCTTCATGCCCAGCATCATGGACTTCAATTCGTTCGAACAGTGGAAGGCTGAAGGCGCAAAGGACCACGACACCCGCGGTCGCGAGAAAGCGCGCAACATGCTCGCGGACTATGAGGAGCCGAAGCTCGATGAGGGCATCGCCGATGGTCTCAAGGATTTGATCGCGCGGCGCGAGGAAAAGCTACCGGACAGCGTCAGCTGATAGAACAACAGCACTAGTTGATGGCGAAGACCTGACGGAACCACCCAGGGAGGAAAAAATGACGCTCTTCAGAAGCAATGGCGACCGCGTGCCGGGCGCTATCGAGGCAATGGCGAAAAAGACACGTGCGGGCCATATGGACCGGCGCGAATTCCTGGCGCTGGCCAGCGCATTCGGTGCATCGACGGCTTTCGCCTATGGCATGATCGGCCTTGCCGCGCCGACAAAAGCCCTGGCCGATGAACCGAAAAAGGGCGGAACGCTGCATGTCGCCATGTCGGTCAAGGCACAGAAGGATCCGCGCACCTATGACTGGACCGAGATGGCAAACGTCACCCGTTGTTGGCTGGAACCGCTCGTCCGCTACACGCACCAGTTCACTTTCGAGCCGGTCCTGCTCGAAAGCTGGGACGTCAATGATGACGCCACCGAATACACACTGCATCTGCGCAAGGGCGTCACCTGGAACAATGGCGATGCCTTCAACGCCGATGACGTGGTCTTCAATCTGAACCGCTGGTGCGAGAAGGGTGCTTCCGGCAATTCCATGGCGGCACGCGTCGGTGCGCTGATCGACACAAAGACCGGTAAGGCGAAGGATGGCGCGATCACTAAGGTCGACGACCTCACGGTCAAGCTGAAGCTCAACGAACCGGACATCGCGATCATACCGGGCCTCACCGACTATCCGGCGCTGGTCATGCATCGCGACTTCGACAAGGATGGCGCCGACCCGATCAAGAAGCCAATCGGTACCGGAGCTTTCGAGCTGGTCTCTTACGACGTCGGCCAGAAGGCGGTCGTGAAGCGTCGCGAGAACGGCAAGTGGTGGGGTGGCGAAACGCCGCTCGACGGTGTCGAGTTCATCGACTACGGCACTGACTTCAACGCCACGCTGAATGCCTTCGAGTCCGGCGAGATAGACCTCGATTTCGAAACGCCGGCCGACTTCATCGACGCCCTCGACAAGATGGATCTGGTGAAATCGGAGGTCGCAACGGCGACCACGCTGGTTGCCCGCACCAACATCACGCACAAGCCCTACGACGACCAGCGGGTGCGCAACGCGCTGCAGATGGCCGTCGACAACAATGCCGTCATGCAGCTCGGCTACGCTGGGCGCGGCACGGTCGGCGAGAACCACCACGTCGCCCCGATCCATCCCGAATATTATCCGCTGCCCAAGAAGACACGCGATGCCGCCGCAGCCAAGAAGCTGATGGCGGATGCCGGGCAGGCCGACTTCGAGCATGAACTGATCACCGTCGAGGACGAATGGCAGAAGAACACCGGCGATGCGATCGCCGGCCAGTTGCGCGATGCCGGCATCAAGGTGAAGCGCACGGTGCTGCCGGGCTCGACCTTCTGGAACGACTGGACGAAGTATCCATACTCGATGACCATCTGGTACATGCGGCCGCTAGGCGTCCAGGTGCTGGCGCTCGGTTATCGCTCGGGCGAGGCCTGGAACGAAACGGCCTATGCCAACCCGGATTTCGACGCCAAGCTGAAACAGGCGCTCTCGCTGGCCGATCCTGCCAAGCGCAAGGAGGTGATGAAAGACGTCGAGCAGATCCTGCAGGATTCCGGCGTCATCATCCAGCCGTTCTGGCAGAAGCTGTACTGCCACATGAGCAAGAAGGTGAAAAACTACGGAATGCACCAGACCTACGAAATGGACTTCCAGAACGTCTGGCTGGACGCCTGATATAACTCCCGAGGCTGCAAGCAACCGCCGCCGGCACCTATGACAAAGGTGCCGGCGGCCCGTAGATCACTGACAAGCAATTGGCGCAGGCAACA